>CAZDXZ010000030.1:0-16046 GCA_964509615.1 uncultured Dehalococcoidales bacterium | reverse complement strand
ACATTTGCGCGAGCAAATGCCGGCTGCTATAATCAGTTGACACTTGCGGTACGCCGTATTAACTTAATCGCCTTATCGACCTCCCGCAATCATATGCGTGAGGTTTTTATTTGGATACGAGGGAGTAATTCACATGGCTAAGGAAGATAAAGCCCAGAAACTGGAAACCCTGCGTCATTCGGCCAGTCATATCATGGCTGAAGCCGTTCAGTCGCTGTTCCCTGAAGCGAAGTTCGGCATAGGGCCGGCCATCGAGGATGGGTTTTACTATGATTTCGACCTTCCCAGGCCGCTCGGCCCTGAGGACCTGCCGGCAATCGAGGCCAGGATGCGAGAGATAATCGCCGCCAACCTGCCTTTTTCAAACGAGGAGATAAGCGTAAAAGAGGCTTACAAATTATTTGCCGACCAGCCCTATAAGATCGAGCTGATCAAGGACCTCGGCGTCGATAAGGTGACTATCTACCGGCAGGGCAAATTCACCGATTTATGCCGCGGCCCGCATGTCAAGAGCACAGATGAAGTCAAGGCTTTTAAATTGATCAGCGTGGCAGGCGCCTACTGGCGGGGCGACGAAAAGAGGCCCATGCTGCAGCGCATATACGGTGTGGCCTTCACCAGGAGCGTCGATCTGGACGAGCACCTCAAGAAGCTGGCTGAAGCCGCCAAGCGCGACCACAGGAAGCTCGGCAAGGAGCTCGACCTTTTCAGCCTGCACGAGGAAGCCGGACCCGGCCTGGCTTACTGGCATCCGAAAGGCGCAACGGTCAGGCAGATGATAGAGGATTTCTGGAAGGCCGAGCACAGGCGGCGCGGCTACGACATCGTCTATTCGCCGCATATTGCCAAGGTGCACCTCTGGGAGACCAGCGGGCACTGGAATTTTTATCGCGAAAATATGTACTCTCCCATGGAGATCGATGAGATCCAGTATGTAATCAAACCGATGAACTGCCCCTTTCATATACTCATGTACAAGACCCAGCTGCGCAGTTATCGCAACCTGCCCATGCGCTATGCAGAGCTTGGCACCGTTTACCGCTATGAGCGCTCGGGCGTGCTTCACGGGCTGGCCAGGGTCAGGGGATTCACACAGGATGATGCGCACATCTTCTGCAGGCCGGACCAGCTTGAAGCAGAGGTCAAGGATGTGGTGGAGCTGGCCCAGTTCATGATGAAATCATTTGGATTTGATGAATATGAAATGATGCTGTCCACCCGTCCCGAGAAATTTACAGGCACGGTGGAGAGCTGGGATATGGCTACTGAAGCCCTGCGCAATGTCCTGGAGCGGCTCAAGGTCGATTACAAGGTGGACCCGGGAGAGGGTGTGTTTTACGGCCCCAAGATAGATATTAAGCTGAAAGATGCGCTGGGCAGGCTGTGGCAGGGTCCCACCATACAGGTAGATTTCCAGCTGCCGGAGCGTTTCGACGTCAACTACGTGGGTGAGGATGGAAAGGAACACCGCTCTGTGATGATTCACCGCACTGTGCTGGGAAGCATGGAACGTTTCTTTGCCTGCCTGACCGAGCATTATGCGGGCGCCTTTCCTGTATGGCTGGCGCCGGTGCAGGCTGTGCTGATACCTATCGCCGACAGGCATCTCGAATATGCCTCGAAGCTCTGTGCCGACATGCGGTCGCGGGATATTCGGGTCCACCTGGATGACCGTTCGGAACGAATGAACATGAAGATACGCGAAGCCCAGTTGAACAAGATACCTTATATGCTGGTGATCGGCGATAAAGAGGTAGAGAACGGAACCGTGGCCGTGCGGCTGCGCAACGGCGAAGACCTTGGTTCCCAGGATTTCCCTGTCTTTGTACAGAGGATGGAATCGATCATTAAATCCCGGGAGCTTCAGGAACTTTGATTTACAGCTATAAAATGTGATATATTCTAACGCGTCTAATTAAATATAAGGGGAGGGATAGAACAAAATATTTAAAGAACTGAATATCAATCACCGTATCCGTGCTAAGGAGATAAGGCTTATTGGTGACGATGGGGAGCAGTTAGGTGTAATTGCCACTGACAAGGCCCAGCAACTGGCCAACGAGAAGGGATTGGACCTTGTAGAGGTAGCGCCGACGGCGGCTCCGCCCGTATGCAGGATACTGGATTACGGAAAGTACAGGTACGAGCAGACTAAAAAGGAAAAAAAGGTACGCAGCGGTCAGAGATCAGGCCTTCTCAAGGAGATAAGGGTAAGGCCGCAGGTAAAAGATCATGACCTTGACATAAAAATTAACCTGGCAAAGAAATTTATTATTGACGGAGATAAAGTAAAAGTACTCGTTGTCTTCAGGGGGCGACAGATGGTGCATCCCGAGCTGGGCATCAGGGTGCTTCAAAAAGTAGCAAACGACCTCAAGGGAGTCGGTCAGCTGGACGGACAGCCGATACATGAAGGCAGGATTATGAGCCTGATCCTTTCACCCATATCGGCCAAACAGGTCCAGTCCAAGTATGCGAAGGAACCGCCGCCCGTTAAGGAAATAAAGGTCAAGGAAGCAGTATAAATGCCGAAACTTAAGACTCACAAGGGAGCAAAAAAACGTTTTCATTTTACCGGGACCGGTAAAATAATGCGTGTAAAGCAGGGTAAAAGCCATTTCAGGCGCAGGAAGCCGGCCAAGGTCAAGGGGCTTTATGACGAGACCATTCCCTTGCACAAGGCCGATGCCAAAAGGATTAAAAAAGTATTACCTTACCAGTAGGTATTCAGGAGGACTCAGTTGCCAAGAGTTAAAGGTGGCATTGTCAGCCACAGACGCCATAAAAAGGTACTCGAATTAACCAAGGGACACAGGGGAAAGAGGCATTCTCTTTACAGGCATGCCCATGAATCGATGCTGCATGCCCTCGATTATGCCTACGGGCACCGCAGGGAGCGCAAGGGAGATATGCGCAAGTTGTGGATCGCCAGGATTAATGCCGGGGCGCGCGAAAACGGGCTCACTTACAGCCAGTTCATCAACGGGCTTACGCTGGCGGACGTTAATCTCAATCGCAAGGTGCTGGCCGATATCGCAGTACACGATCCGGCCAAATTTTCTGAGCTGGTAAAGGTGGCAGCCGCCAAATTAAAGAACTAACCTCCTGAATGATCGGCAAATGACAGACCAGGTTGAAGAAGTCTCCCTACAAGCCAATGCCGAACTGCAAAAAATAACCAGCATTGAAGAGCTTGAGTCCTGGCGCGTTCATTATCTCGGCAGGAAAAGCAAATTAATCGGTATCCTGCGCTCACTGGGCAATGTCCCCATCGATGAAAGACGCGATCTGGGCGCCAGGGCCAACCAGGTTAAGTCCTCTCTGGAGGAGCTGTACCAGGCTCGTAAAGAGAAAATCGAGCTTTCCAAACATGAGTCGCTCCAGCGCGATAAGATAGATGTAACCCTGCCCGGCCAGCCCTATCAGCTCGGCCGCCTTCATCTGACCACCCGGACCATCAGGGAGATATGCGATATTTTCGCCGGGATGGGATTTAAAGTGGTGGAAGGGCCCGAGGTGGAATGGGAATACTATAATTTCGAGGCACTTAATATGCCGGCCGAACATCCTGCGCGGGACGGCTTTGCCACGCTATGGGTGGATTATGTTTCGCCGGATGGCGGCAGGCCAATGCTGATGCGCACACATACATCACCGGTCCAGATACGGACCATGGAGAAGGAGAAGCCTCCTATCCGCGTGGTCGCTCCCGGCAGGGTTTACCGTTATGAGGCTACGGATGCCACCCACGAGTGGATGTTCTCGCAGGTGGAGGGACTGGCTGTGGACAGGAACATCACGATGGCCGACCTCAAGGGCACATTATTTGAATTCGCGCGCAGGCTATTCGGGCAGGACCGCAAATGTCGCTTCCGCTGCGATTATTTCCCCTTTGTTGAGCCTGGCGTAGAAGTCGCCATCGATTGCTTCATGTGTGGAGGAAAGGGGTGCCGGCTGTGCAGCAACAGCGGGTGGATCGAGATACTTGGCGCAGGGATGGTGCATCCCGAGGTGCTGCGGGGCTGCAATATCGACCCCGATGTCTACTCGGGTTTCGCCTTCGGCATGGGAGTTGAAAGGATACCCATACTGCGTTACGGCATCGACGATATAAGGCTTTTCTATGGCAACGACCTGCGGTTCCTGAAGCAGTTTTAACCTGAAGGTGCTTGATGAAAGTTCCGTTGAAATGGCTTAAAGACTACGTTGATATCGACATCCCTGTCGATGAGCTTGCCAGAAAGCTTACTCTGGCCGGGCTGGAGGTCTCGGACATCCAGGTCATCGGCGGCAGCTGGGATAAGGTCATAGTCGGACAGATTCTGGCCGTCAATCCGCACCCCAATGCCGATCGCCTGAGGCTGGCCACGGTCGATCTGGGCAGCAGGCAGATAACGGTTGTCTGCGGCGCGCCGAACCTGGTCGTTAAGGATAAAATCGCCTTTGCACTGGTCGGGGCCAGGCTGATAGACGGGCATACCGGCAAGGTCGAGGAACTTAAGCCGGCCAAGATACGCGGCGTGGTATCCGAAGGCATGATATGCGCCGAGAAGGAACTCGGCCTATCGAACAACTACGAGGGCATACTGGTCCTTCCCCAGGATTACGAGATAGGCAGGCCGCTGGCGGATTATCTGGGTGAGACAGTTCTGGATATAGATATAACGCCCAACAGGGCCGACTGTCTCTCTGTTATGGGCATAGCGCGCGAAGTGGCCGCCATAACCGGCCATCCGTTCCGCATGCCCGACCTTGCATATGAAGAGGGGAGCAAGGATGTGGAGTCATATGCCTCCGTACAGATCAAGGATGCGGAGCTGTGTCCCAGGTACTGCGCTACCGTAATTGATGGTATCACGATAAAACCATCACCGCAGTGGATGCAGGACCGCCTGGCCGCCTGCGGCGCAAGGCCGATCAACAATATTGTGGACGTTACCAACTACGTTATGCTGGAGTTCGGCCAGCCGCTTCACTCCTTCGATTACAGGGATATCAGGGGGAACACGATCATAGTGAGGCGTGCGGCTGATGGCGAGGTGATGTACACGCTTGATGAGGTGGAACGCAAGCTGAGCAGTGACATACTGCTGATAGCAGATGCAGAGAGGGCGGTGGCTGTGGCGGGAATCATGGGCGGGTTGAGCTCGGAGGTCAGGGATTCGACCACCACCATTCTGCTCGAATCCGCCAATTTCAGCCAGGCGGCCATCCACCGCGGCAGCCAGCAGCTCAAGCTGAGCAGCGAGGCCTCTGCCAGATTTGAAAAAGGGCTCAATCCCGAGCTTGCTATGATGGCCGTAAAACGGGCTACACAGCTGATGGCGCAGCTCGGTGGAGGCAAGGTCGCCAGGGGCATAATCGATGCCTACCCGGGTAAAAAAGAGAGGAAAGCCATACCTGTTTCGGAAGCCGAGGTTAAGCGTATTCTCGGTATGGATATAGACGGGGGCAAAATCAAAAAGTCCCTGGAGTCACTGGGCCTTCAGTGTAAGAAGGGAGGGAAGAGGACCGTGCTGGTCGAGGCGCCATGGTGGAGAAATGATATTAATATACCGGTTGACCTGGTTGAGGAGGTGGCAAGGGCTACGGGATATGAAAATATCCCCGAGTCTGTGCTGAGTTCCGCTTTGCCGATCGGTGAGAGTATCCCTGCTGTGGCATTCAGACGCAACCTGCAGGACATCATGGTCGGATGCGGCTTTCAGGAGATCATCACCTATCCGCTGACCAGCCTTGAGGTGCTGGGCCGACTATCTGCAACATCGAGTGTACAGGCTGCCGAGCCGTTGAAAATGGCCAATGCCATGAGCAGTGAGCTGGAATACCTGCGCACCAGCCTGAGGGCAGGCGTCCTCAGCACGCTGGCCCGCAACCAGCGCAGCAGGGAAAACAACATCAGGTTGTTTGAGATCGCCAAGGTATTTATACCGCGGACCAAAGACCTTCCCGTGGAGAATGAAATACTGTGCGGGCTGGTCGACAGCGTTGTTCCGGATATTTACTGGCAGCAGAAGTCCGTTCCGGCGGATTTCTATTTTGTTAAGGGTGTTGTAGAGACGGTGCTCGCCAGGCTCGGCGTGGAAGCTGAATACCTGCCGGGGAATGATGCCACTCTGAATCCGGCCAAGTGCGCTGACGTGATGTCCGGTTCGGTCAAAATCGGTGTAATCGGCGAAGTCCATCCCGCCGTATTACGGCAGTTCGATATCTCCGAGACGGCCTTTTTATTTGAGCTGGATGTGGACCGGCTGCTCAAGATATCGTCCAAACCCCTGGTATATAAAGCCGTATCGAGATATCCCGGCACCACGCGGGATATTGCGGTGTTGCTGGATGCGGATGTCGAATATCGTAAAATAGTTGAAATAGTTAAAAGCTTCAACCTGGTCTCAGATTTGCAGCTGTTCGACCTGTATGTGGGAGAACAGGTGCCCCCCGGCAAGAAATCGGTCGCTTTCAGGCTGACCTATCAGGCTGTTGACCGCACTCTTAAAGACGAGGAAGTCGACAAGGTCCAGAAACGCATCCTGGAGCGGCTGAGCAAAGAGCTGGGCGCTGTTCTGAGGTAATGATCGGAAGGAAGAGTTGAAGAGGAACCGCAGGTTCCTATTAGTAATTTATAACCCTCTCCCCTGGGAGAGGGCAGGGTGAGGGTATTAATGCCTGAGAATTTCCTGCAGCGTTTTCTTTATCCCAGCAGCGTTGCCATCATAGGCGCGTCCAATAATAAATTCGCCGTCAACTACCACCTGGTGGAAAACCTGGTCAATATGGGTTACCAGGGCAGAATCTACCCTGTCAATCCGAACCAGGATGAGGTGTACGGCATCAAGACCTTAAAGAGCTTTGACGATATAGGCGAATATGTGGACCTGGTGATAATCTCCGTGGCTGCGCGCAATGTGCTCGACATCATTAGAAGCCTGCCGGGCGACAAGATAGGCGGTGTTGTGGTTGTCACCGGAGGATTCTCAGAGATCGGCGCAGAGGGAAGGAGAATCCAGAATGAAATGGCGGAGTTGTTGAAGGCAAAGGGGATCAGGGCTATCGGCCCCAACGCCCTCAGCCCCATCAATAGCTCCAATAAGCTGGTCATCAGCTTCTTCACCATGACAGCCTTGCCCGTAGGCAAGGTCTCCTTCATCTTTCAGTCCGGTATGTATGAGCCCCGTTTGAACTGGATGATGTCCGATTTCCACCTCGGCCTGGCCAAGCTGATCGACCTGGGCAACAAGATGGACATCAGCGAGGTTGAAGCGCTGGAGTACCTGTCTCAGGACCCTGACACCGGGGTTATCTGTCTACATCTGGAATCGATCAAAGGAGGCGGCCGACGCTTATACGAGGTTCTAAAACAGACCACACGGCATAAGCCGGTGATAGTCCTCAAGGGCGGCAGGACGGAGGCTGGGGCGAAGGCGGCCCTGTCGCATACAGGGTCGCTGTTACAGGGCAGTGATATCGTCTTTGATGTTGCCTTAAAGCAGGCCGGGGCCATCAAGGCGGATACTCTGGACGATTTCCTCTATCTGGCCAAGGCTTTTTCCTACCTCCCGGTTCCCGGCGGAAACCGTGTGGCCTTAGCCACGTTTCCTGGTGGTGAGGCTGTCCTGGCCACGGATACGATGTATCAAAACGGCCTGGTCATGGCTGAGCCTGGAAAAGCCAGCTATGAGAGGCTGCACAAGACCTTCCCGGCCTGGGAGATAGCGCTCAATCCATATGACTTCGGCATTATTTATACATTCAGCTCTTTCAACAATAACCACGGTGCATTTATCGAGGCTATGGCCGATGATGAGAATGTCGATTGCATTGCTGTGCAGCTACCCCCACCGGTATTCCCCATTGACCCCGGCATGTTCTGCCCGCCCTTCCTGGCAGCCCCTAACAAAGGCAAACCCCTGGTAGTCTGGCCGCCTCACATGCTGCGATTCGATACCAATATCATCGAATGGCTCGAAGCCCACTCCATACCCGTCTTCCCCTCGGGCGCGATTGCCATCAAATGCCTGTCTGCGCTCAACAAGTATCGCCGGTTTTTACAAGCTTCCTGACGGCATCAACCAGCCCTTCCAGCGGCAGTATCTCTGCCTGTTTTTCACGTCGCCACTTAAGCTCCACGCTGTTGTTCTGCAGTGTACGTGAACTGATAACAATGCGCAGCGGTATGCCGATAAGGTCGCCATCGTTGAATTTCACACCGGGGGATTCAGGCCTGTCGTCCAGCAGCACCTCGACGCCGGCCGAAGTCAGCTCAGTGTACAGCTTCTCAGCGGTTTGCATGACTGCGGCATCCTCGACCTTAAGCGGGCACAGGCAGACGTGGAAAGGCGCTATGGGCAGCGGCCAGATAATGCCCTTGTCATCGTGGTTCTGCTCAACTGCCGCGGCCAGCAGCCGTCCTACGCCGATGCCGTAGCACCCCATGACTATCAGCTTGCCGGCGCCGTCCTTATCCAGGTAATAAGCGCCCAATCGTTCACTGAGGAAAGTGCCCAGTTTGAAGATATGGCCCACTTCGATGCCCTGTTGAGACTCGAGCCTGCCGCCGCACTTGGGGCACTGGTCGCCGGCCTTTGCAACGGCTATATCCGCCACGGTGTCAACTTTGAAATCGCGAGGATAGTTGACGTTTTTCAAATGGGCGTCCGGCTTGTTGGCGCCGGCCACGAAGTTGCCGCCCAGCTTGATGGAATCGTCGGCCACTATCCTGTGGCCCTTCAGACTGATGGCAGAGGCGTAGCCCGCCACAAGGCCTGCCTCCTTTGTTTCAGCCACGGTCGCCATGTGGAGATCGTTGCATTTGAGCAGGTTTTTGAGCTTGATCTCGTTCACGCCCAGGTCTCCGCGTATGACCACGAAAACGATCTCGCCGTCAGCCACGTAAAACACGGACTTGAGCGTCTGATCGGCCTTGACGCCCAGGAAATTGGCCACCTCCTCGATGGTGGTCATACCGGGAGTGGAGACCTCCTCTACGGCCAGTGGTTTTGCCGCGGGAGCGGAAGTTTTCACGCTGGTGGCCTTCTCCATATTGGCGGCGTAGCCGCACTTTTTGCAGAATATAATCTGGTCTTCGCCGCCCTCGGCAATCAGCATGAACTCGTGCGAGGCCTTGCCGCCGATGGCGCCGCTGTCGGCGTCGACCATCACTGCCGGCAGACCGCAGCGGGCATATACATTTTTATATGCCTGTATCATCTTTTCGTAGCTGACATCCAGCCCGGCCTCATCGACATCGAAGCTGTAGAGGTCCTTCATGATGAATTCACGCACCCTCAGCAGTCCTCCCCTTGAGCGCGGCTCGTCCCTGAACTTGTTCTGTATCTGGTACAGGAGCTGGGGCAGGTCGCGATAGCTCTGCACGGAACGCCTGACCAGGTCCGTGATCACCTCCTCGTGGGTGGGTCCCAGGGCCAGTTTGTGCTCCTTGCGGTCGGTCACTATGAACAGTGTCTTATCGAATGAGGCCATGCGGCCCGACTTCTCCCAGAGCTCGATGGGCTGCAGTGAGGGCATCATCAATTCCTGGCTGCCCGCCTTGTCCATCTCGCTGCGGATGATATCCTCGATTTTTTTCAGCGATCTCCACCCCAGCGGCAGGTAAGAATAGACGCCCGTGGCCACCTGTTGTATCATGCCCGCCCGCACCAGCAGACGATGGCTGACACAGTCGGCATCCGACGGCGCCTCTTTTAACGTCTTGCCCAGCAGTCTGGAGAAACGCATATTACTTACCCTCGAAAAAAATTAATAGCCCATTTTAGAATATTTTAACTCGAATAGAAAGTGCGGCGGCTTCCTGATGGATACAGACAAAGCCGGGTACGGCTAAAGGTTATCTATCTCGTCCCTCAGAGCCCTGAAGTAGCTTTTCTCGCTGACTGTGCGCACGACACGGCCTTTTTTGAACAAGGCGCCCCTGCCTTTGCCGCAGGCAATGCCCAGGTCCGCGGCCCTGGCCTCGCCCGGGCCGTTGACCACGCAGCCCATGACCGCGATCTTAACGGGCTTGTTTACCGAGTTAAGATAATTACCAACCTTAGTGGCGAGGTCTACTATGTCATACTCGCTGCGTCCGCAGGACGGGCAGCTGATCAGCACAGGTCCCCGCTGCCGCAGGTTTAGGGATTTCAATATCTCATAAGCAGTGAATACCTCTTCACGCGGGTGCGAGCTGAGCGAGACCCTGATGGTGTCGCCGATCCCATCGTACAACAGTATGCCGAGGCCGGTTGCGCTCCTGATAACTCCCGTGCGGGGCAGGCCTGATTCGGTTATGCCCAGGTGTAATGCATAGTCTGTTTTCCCGGCGATATTGCGGTAGGCCTCGATGGCCGTGGGCACGTCGAAGGCCTTGAGCGCGATTTTGATCAGGCCGAAATCCATGCTCTCCAGCAGATGGACTTCCTCCATAGCCGTATCGACCATGAAGCCTGACACAGAGCGGCCCGGCTTCCTTCCAGGGGGCAGGCTGCCGAAATTCACGCCTATGCGTATGGGCACCTCCCTTGTCTTGGCCTCGGCGACCACCTTGCGTATCTGCTGTTTGTCCCGGATATTGCCGGGATTGAGGCGCAGGCCGTCGGCGCCGCTGGCCATTGCCGCCAGGGCCAGGCGGTAATCGAAATGGATATCGGCGATCAGAGGTATGGAGATGCCCCTTTTTATGGCTTTGATGGCCGCAGCGGCTTGCTGATCGGGGACAGCCACGCGGATTATCTCACAACCGCAATCTTCCAGCTCCCCGATCTGGCTAATGGTGGAACGCGTGTCGCGTGTGTCAGTCTTGGACATCGACTGAACCGATACAGGGGCGCCGCCGCCAACCAGCACGCTGCCCACCCGTATCGGCTTGGAGATGCGCCGCTTCTTCAAGGCAGCAGGCTTTCTCCACGAATGATGCGGGCGACATCGAAATAGCTGATAACCAGGATGAGCAGAATCATGGCCACGAAGCCGATCATATGCACCAACCCCTCTTTTTGAGGCGAGATCCTTTTGCCCCGTCTGACCCATTCAAGGAGGACGAAAACAAGCCGGCCGCCGTCCAGGCCGGGTATGGGCAGAAGGTTGAATATCCCCAGGTTGATACTGATGAGGGCGGCGAACTCAAGCAGAGGACTGATTCCGGCTTTCAAGACCTCTCCGGTCAGCTGTGCAATGGCTATCGGTCCGGCAAGCTGCGGAGCGGTGCTCCTGACGAACCAGATAGTGACCTCGTTCTTGAAAAGCACCAGGATCTCCCAGCTGTGTACAACGCTGGCCGGCAGCGCCTGCCAGAAGGGCATGGATTCCACCCGGGCGGTTGTGCCGGATGCGGTGAGCACAACCCCGGTTGCACCCTGCCCCTTGGGAGGTACCCAGCGTGGAGTTACAGATACGACCTCCTGGCTGGCATCCGGTTTCTGCACGACCATTGTCGTATTGTTGCCCAGGTTCAATTGAATCTGATAACTCAGTTCGCCGCGGTTCTTAATAGTATGCCCGTTAACCTCAAGGATCTGGTCACCTGCCTCGATGCCAGCCGTTTGAGCGGGAGAGCCGACCGCCACCTCCTGTATTAAAACGTTCTCAACCACAGCGTCATGCGGTATCATAAAGCTCACAGTGAAGAGAACGATCGGCAGCAGGATATTCAGCAGCGACCCGGATACGAGCACGAAAAACCTTGTGCCGATACTTTTGCTGGCCAGGCTGCCCGGCATCGACGGGTCTTCTTCTCCCAGCAGCCGGGTGAACCCTCCGAAAGGTATCCAGTTGACGGAGTAAATGGTCTCTCCATATTTGAATCCCCAGATCCTGGGGGGCAGGCCCAGGCCGAACTCCTCGACCTTGACCTTGGACATCTTGGCGGCGGCGAAATGGCCTATCTCATGGGTGAGTATGAGCAATATCAGCAGTGCCAGGAAAACCAGGATGGTTAATAACATTAAATATCCTTCCTTGCTTCTTTGAGGGCTGTGTTACATGCCCACCTGTCCGACCGGAGAATATCCTCGATCCCGGGATTTGCAACCGGTCTGTGCTTATGCAGGGTTTTCTCTATTATTGTAGCAATTTCAGTGAAGGCAATACTATTATTAAGAAACAGGTTAACGGCAGTTTCATCCGCGGCGCACAACACGGCGGGATATGTATCTCCCAGCTTCGCGGACTCCAGCGCAAGCTTGAGGCAGGGATAGTCCTTGTAACTGACCGGCTCAAATGTCAGGTTGTGCAGCCTGCTGAAATCCATCGCTTTTATTTCGGGATTGGGTATTCTTTGAGGATAAAACAGCGCGTATTGAATGGGCAGGTGCATATCAGGAATGCTCAACTGCGCCTTAATGGAGCCGTCTCTGAACTCGACCATCGAGTGAATGATGCTCTGTCGATGTATGATAACCTCGACTTTTTTATAGGGGAGACCGAACAGCCAGTGCGCCTCAATCACCTCAAGTCCCTTGTTGAAAAGGGTGGCGGAGTCCACAGTCACTTTCCTGCCCATTTTCCAGGTGGGGTGGTTGAGTGCCTGCGCTGCAGTCACCTTGCGCAGCCTGCTCAACGGCCAGCCGAAGAAGGGCCCTCCCGAGGCGGTAAGCAGCAGCCTGGTTACGCCGGAGTCCTCTCCCTGCAGGCACTGCCAGACAGCACTGTGCTCGCTGTCGATGGGGAGTATGGAGCCCCCGTGTTGGGCGGCGAGCTTTTTCAACAGGGCTCCCGCCATGACCAGTATCTCCTTGTTGGCGATAGCTACGGTCTTGCCTGCCCTGAGGGCAGCAATGGCAGGTTTGAGCCCGGCTTTGCCTGTGGTGGCGAGTATAACCATATCAGCATCCGGGTGCACGGCCATTTCTTCCATTTTCACCCGTGTTATGCCCGTGGGCAGTTTAAGGGTGGATGGACAGGAAACCAATACCGGCCTGAATTCATGGGCCTGCTTCAGCAGCAGCCCGGTGTTTTTGCCGCATGCCAGTCCGGTGATTTGCAGCCTGTCCCGGAAAATACGGACGATATCCAGAGTTTGCCGGCCGATGGAACCGGTAGATCCCAGCACGACAATGTTTTTAATCTTGGTTTTCATCGCGTTGCGTTGATGGCAGGATAATGTTACAGCAAATCAGTGGCACTGACTATCGGTGGAGAAAAAGCAAGCCCCGGCGACCAGTCGGCACAACGGCGCCGGGGCGAGCATTATCGTTTGGTGGCAGGATGGGGCGACCAGGGTCACGTCTGTCCCGGCATTTCCAGTATGAGGAAGCCGGTCACGACGAGCGCTATGAAAATAATCGCCAGGACGATATAAATAATTGACAGGACAATGCCCCAGATGAGCATGGACCTGGCTTTCTTGGGATCCTTATCTTTATTGACAGCCCAGGCTATGATGCCTCCTATCCAGCACCAGCCTCCGAAAAGCAGGGGCAGTATGACCAGCAGCCACCAGGCCCCGCTGACCGGTTTCACAGCCGGTGTTGCGTCGACAGCGGGTGCGGCTACTGCCACATCATCTTTGCGCATGAACAGCTTATTGGCGCAGGCCGGGCAATAGACCTTGTCCTGCAGCTCTGTTTTACAGGCGACGCAGACCATTTTGCCACAGCTCACACATGCGCCTACGGCATCTTTACCGGGATGATAAGAACAATCAGCCATAAAAGCCCTCCTCCTACAGATTCAGGTATAAGCATGGATATTATAGACAACGCAAACACCCATTGCAATTAAAATTTATTGCCTCCTCGTGTATAATAATGTCCGGTTGAAGGAGGGAGTAATACCCGTTATATTAACTATTAGTTTCTTTGCGGTTTATAGGCCATAAGCTGCAACGTAATTTCATAAAGAACATGTTGGAGGATGAACGATGCCCAAGCAGAGAATCTTGAATTGCCCCCTGAAATTCAACAGTAAAACGCTGGAGGCGGACGGTTTCGTGAAGAAGGAGTCCTGTTTGTGCGATGAAAGTGGTTGCGCGTGGTGGAGGCCCGCAACAGACATGTGTGCGGTCAATAACCTGATCGAGGTGATGAACAAACTGGAGTTGACCGCCGGGCTGCAGCTCAAAGCCCTTTTGCCCGATTTCCAGAGCCGGACGACGGTCATCGATGTGGAACGCTGACCCCAAACCTGGTTTGGATCGTGGCTCAGTACGGACTGCGATCAAACAGCGGACAGGCAAAGAGACGCTGATTTGAGTTATAATGTAGCGCGAAATTAAACAATCAAGGAGGTCCTATGGCTTACGACACACTTATTCTGGAGAGAGAGGGGGCGGTAGGAATCATTACCTTAAACAGGCCACCGGTAAACCCGTTCAATTACGCGGCAATCGACAACCTGGGAAAAGCCTATACCGAACTGGAGAATGACAAGGCTATTCGCGCCATAATTATCACCGGCGGAGGTGAAAAAGCATTCTCGGCCGGTTTCGATATCTCCAGCTTTGCCGATCCCATGAATATATGGTTGCCCAGATTGGGACATATGATCTACAGCCGCATCGAGAGGGGACCCAAGCCGGTCATCGCCGCCATAAACGGATTTGCTCTGGGCGGAGGATTCGAACTGGCCATGGCCTGTCACTTCAGAGTGATGGTCGACGCCGAGAAAGCGACGCTCGGCCTGCCCGAGATCAACCTCGGTATCATCCCGGGCTGGGGCGGCACGCAGAGGCTGCCCAGGCTGATCGGGCGCACCCGGGCACTGGAGATCGCACTCATGGGCAGGAGGATCAATGCCAAAGAGGCTTTCGAATGGGGCCTGTTAAACAAGGTGTCCAAGCCGGGCGAGACCCTCAAGGACGCCAAAGAGATGGCCGTTTCGCTGGGAAAGCGGGCGCCGCTCGCTCTCAAGGCGATTCTGAACGCGGTGGTGTTGGGTGTGGATACCAATATGGCGGCCGGTCTGGATATAGAACTGGAAGGCTCGCGCACAGTTGGAATGTCCAAGGATGCCATGGAAGGCATGACCGCATTCATGGAGAAACGGGACGCCAAATTCACGGGTGAATAAATAAATAACATACAGGAGATACGGATCAATGAAAGCTGCAGACATTAAGACAATCACGGTTGTAGGATCCGGCGATATGGGACATGGCATCGCAGAGGTTGCTGCCATGGCCGGCTACAAAGTCAACATGTACGACATCAAACAGGAATTCGTTGACAAGGGCATGGGCAAGATAAAAGATAGCTTTGCCAAACAGGTATCCAAGCAGAAGATGACGCAGGAAGCCATGGATAAGTTTATGGGACTCCTCAAGGGTTTCACAGTACTGAAGGACGCGCTTAAAGACGCGGATTTCATGATCGAGGCAGCCCCGGAGATTATGGAGCTCAAGCAGAAGATCTTCAAGGAATGCGACGAATTTGCCCCCAAGCATGCCATACTGGCTTCAAACACATCAAACATGAGCATCACCAAGATAGCATCGGCCACCAAGCGGCCGGATAAAGTCGCGGGGCTGCACTTCTTCAATCCCGTGGCCATGATGACCCTGGTGGAGGTGATCAGGGGTGATAAGACATCGAATGAGACCATGGATGTAACCTACGACCTGATGAAAACCTGGAAGAATTTCAGGGGAGCCATGGTGCCCATCAGGGTTGAGAAAGACACCCCGAGCTTCGTTTATAACAGGCTTGGCGCTCCGGCAGCCCTATATATGTCCGAGCTTCTGGAGAAAGGCGTGGTGACCCCCGAAGCGGCTGACGCGAAGGTTAAATCCCTCGGGATACCCATGGGCCCGTTCGAAACGTTCGACTTCGTTGGTCTCGATGTGATGTACCACAGCCAGGAGTATTTGGCCGGCGTGCTGTCCCCCGAATATAAGCCTCGCAGCTGGCTTGAGAAGAAGATGAAGTCCGGCGAGCTGGGAAAGAAGACGGGCAAAGGGCTCTTCGATTGGTCGGCTGGACGCCCGGCCATCGATGTCAGCAAGGCAGACCCCAACTTCGATCCTATGGATATCATCTGCCTGCAGGTCAATGAGGGTACCAAGCTGATCGAGGCAGGTGTTATCAAGACTCCCGCCGAGATAGACCTTGCCATGG
>CAZDXZ010000029.1:0-16285 GCA_964509615.1 uncultured Dehalococcoidales bacterium | reverse complement strand
GCCGCATCATGATGGAGACCTGGGGCGCCAAGTGCGTGGCCAGCCCCAGCACCGACACCAATTTCGGTAAGCAGATGCTGGCTGAAGACCCCAACTGCCCCGGCAGCCTGGGAATCGCCATCAGCGAAGCCTGCGAAGATGCCTTCAGCCGCGATGACACGTCCTACTCCCTGGGCAGCGTGCTCAACCATGTCATACTGCACCAGTCCATTATCGGCCTCGAGACCAAGAAGCAGCTCGAGATGGCCGATGCCGAAGCGGACATCGTCATCGGCTGCGTGGGCGGCGGCAGCAATTTCGGCGGGCTGGCCGTGCCTTTTGTGAAAGACAAGTTGCAGAAGGGCAAGAAGATCGAGATCATCGCCGTCGAGCCCACGGCCTGCCCCAGCATGACCAAGGGACCGCTGGCCTGGGACCTGGGCGATGTGGCAGGCATGGCGCCCATCGTCATGATGTACACACTCGGTCATTCCTTCGTTCCGTCTCCCATCCACGCGGGCGGCCTGCGCTACCACGGCATGTCACCGCTGGTGTCGCACCTGCATAAACTCAAGCTGATCGATGCCAGGGCGGTCAATCAGAAGGCGACATTTGAAAGCGCCGTCCAGTTCGCCCGCACCGAGGGCATCATACCGGCGCCCGAACCGTCCCATGCCATCAAGGTCACCATCGACGAGGCTCTCAAGTGCAAGGAGTCCGGCCAGAAGAAGACTATTGTTTTGGGTCTGAGCGGACACGGCCATTTCGACCTGAGCGCCTACGAGCAGTACCTCTCCGGCAAGCTGGAAGCGGACGCCTACGACGAAGCCAAGGTCAAAAAGGCGCTGGCACAGCTTCCCAAAGTGGAATTCGCAAAGGGCAAATAAAACTGAATACCCGGTGGAGCATACGGTTTTTGCCGTATGCTCCACCCTCTCAAATCCCACAGGACCGGTCCCCATTTTGCCCGCAAGATAGCTTTGTGCTAAAATCCAGCGCACTACGTTCAGCACGAGGTTTATTAGATATGAAATTTCCTGCCATACTGGCTTTATTACTGGCGGTCATGCTGCTCCTGAGCGCATGCCGCGTTGAATTCTCTACCACTTCCCTGTCGGCGCCTGCGCCCGCCGCAGCGCCAGCTGTTTCACAGATCAGTCCGGTCGACCCCGGCTGGAAGTCGCCGGGCTCCGAGGTCAACGCGCCCGTCCTGCCCAACATCGCCGACGTCGTTGAGAAAGGCTACCCGGGCGTCGTCACCATCTCAACGGAACAGATCGTCAATGACATGTTCAGCGGGGCGGTGCTGCAGTCCGGCGCAGGCTCGGGCTGGATACTCGACAGCAGCGGCATCATCGTCACCAACAACCACGTCGTCGAGGGCGCTCGCAAGGTCGTCATCCAGTTTTCGGACGGCAGGACCAGCGAGGTAACGGCCGACAGGGTATTTCGCGATCCTCTGACGGACCTGGCCATCATCAAGGTCGACCTTACCGGCCTGCCGACCGTCGCCATCGGCGATTCCGGCAAGCTCAGGGTGGGGGACTGGGTAGTGGCTATCGGCAATCCCCTGGGCAAGGGCATCAAGGCCAAGGAGGGCATCGTCAGCGGCATCAAGGTCTCGCTCTCGCTGGACGAGGAAGAGTCGCTGTATGACCTGATAGAAACGTCGGCCGCCATCAACCAGGGCAACAGCGGCGGCCCCCTGCTCAACATGAAGGGCGAGGTCATCGGCATCACCAGCGCCAAGATCGCCTCCATCGGCGTGGAAGGCATGGGCTACGCCATCAGCATCAACTCAGCCCTGCCCATACTGCAGGAGCTGGTCAACAAGGGCTATATCACGCGTCCCTTCCTGGGAGTGGAGCTCTACACCGTGAACAACTACGTCGCCTACTACAACGGGCTATCGGTCAAACGCGGGGCGGTCATCACTACCGTGCAATCCGGCAGCCCGGCCGCCAGGGCCGGTCTGCGCCGGCTGGACGTCATCATCCGCTACCAGGGCAAGGAGATAACCACCGCGCCGGAGCTGCTCAGGGAGCTGCGCGGCTCGAAGATAGGCGACGAGATAACCGTCACCTATGTCAGGGGGAAGATCACCAATACCGTCAAAGCGCTGCTCACCGACAGCCCCCCACCCAGATAATAAACAGCCCGCCGCGAAACGGTCAGTCCTGTTTTTTAATAGATAGACTGATCTCCAGACCAGATAGTTTGAACTTCTCGGTATACGCACCGGCAGCGGCAGGTTTGTGCAGGATCTCTGTAGACAGCGTCTCCTGTTTGATATAGTCCGCGAAATCCTTCATGACGGCCTGCACCTGCTCGCCGCCCTCGTAGCAGGTCTGGATATGGTCCGCTATCTCGAGCCCGTGCGTTTTACGCATGGTCTGCAATCGCCTTACAATCTCTCTGGCCAGGCCTTCTTTGACCAACTCAGGTGTCAGCTCTGTAACAACGCCAACCTGGTAATCGCCTTCGGCGGATACGGAAAGGGTCTTGCTTTCCTGAAGGTCCTCAGAGGAGAACTCTATGCCCTTGACATTGAGCTCGTCGAGTATCTGTGTGCAAAGATTGTTCAATGCGTCACGTTCAGCGGATGATCTGGCCTTGACCACTACGGCCGGCAACGGCTGCCTGACCTTGACCTGGCTCTTGGAGCGCGCCGCTCTGCCCATGCTGCAAACCTTCATGGCCAGCCCGGTGCCCTCCATTATATCTTTGTCGATCAAACTCTCATCCGCTACGGGGAAGGGCGCCAGATGAACGCTTTCCGGCGCATCCTTATCAACCGTCCCGACGAGATTCTGGTAGATAGCTTCGGCGACAAAGGGTGTGAAAGGCGCGAGTAACTTGGAGAGCGTCACCAGCGACTGGTAGAGAGTGTGGTAGGCGGAGAGCTTGTCGTCGTCGTTCTGGCTCTTCCAGAAACGTCGGCGGCTGCGCCTGACGTACCAGTTGGACAGGTCGTTGACGAACGACTCGATCTTCCTGCCGGCCCCGGTCGGATCGTATTCGCCCAGCATCCGGTCCACATCGATGATCAACTGGTTTAAACTTGAGATCAGCCACCTGTCCAGTTCCGACGTGATCTTGGGCGCCTTCCTGGCAGGAACGAAATTATCGATGTTGGCATAGATAACGAAGAACGAGTAGGTGTTCCATAATGTCATGAGGAAGTTGCGCATGACCTCGACCACCATGTCGGGTGACATGCGCCTGACGTTGCCGGGAGGTCCGGAGGTGAACATATACCAGCGAAGGGCATCCGCGCCTGATGAATCGAGAACGGTCCAGGGGTCAACCACGTTCCCCCTGGTCTTGCTCATCTTCTCTCCCTGCGCGTCCAGAATATGGCCCAGGCAGATGACGTTCTTATAGCAGGGCTGGTCGAATATCAGCGTGGACAGGGCGTGCAGGCTGTAGAACCATCCCCGGGTCTGGTCCACCGCCTCAGATATGTAGTCGGCGGGGAAGCTCTGCTTGAAGAGCTCCTGGTTTTCAAAGGGATAGTGCCACTGGGCGAAGGGCATGGCGCCCGAATCGAACCAGCAGTCGATGACCTCGGGCTGCCTGACCATAGTATCGCCGCAGGCGGCGCAGGTGTAGGTGACGTCATCGATGTAGGGCCGGTGCAGGTCCATACCGTCCGAGTAACCCTGTAATCCGGGCTTGCCCTTGATCTCATCCAGCCCGCCCGGGCATTCATATTTACCGCATTTGCGGCACATCCAAATATTGAGCGGCGTCCCCCAGTACCTCTCGCGCGAAAAGGCCCAGTCCACGTTGTTCTGCAGCCAGTCGCCGAAGCGGCCCTCCTTGATGTGCTCCGGGTACCAGTTTATCTGCCTGTTCCCGGCGATCATCTCATCCTTCCTGGCGGAGGTCCTGATGTACCAGGTCTTCTTGGCGTAATAGACCAGCGGCGCGTCGCAGCGCCAGCAGAACGGGTAGGTATGCGTGATCTTGACGGTTTTATAAAGCAGGCCGCGCCTGTCGAGATCGGCCAGCACATCGGCATCGGCATCTTTGACGAACTTGCCGGAGAAGGGGTATTTGCCGGTGATATTGCCTGCCAGGTCCACCTGCTGCACGAAGTCCAGGTTGTTCTCCAGCCCGGCCTGGAAATCCACCTCGCCGAAGGCTGGAGCGATGTGCACGATGCCCGTGCCGTCCTCCATCGAGACGAAATCGGCACAGATTATTTTATATGTGAGGTCCTTGACTGGCTCCTGCACGTCGAACTGCCCCTGCTGTCCCTCCCTGGCGCGCTTCCTTTCGACCCCGAACTCATGGGGATTGAACAGAGGGTAGTATTGCGAACCTACCAGCCGGCCGCCCTTGAAAGTCTTGAGCACGGGCTGGCCGCCCAGTCCAGCCTGCTCGATCAGGGCCTGCGCGAAGATTAAATACTCGTCGCCCAGAGACACAATGGCGTAATCGGCATCCTCAGCCAGCGCCAGCGCAGTATTGCCGGGCAGCGTCCAGGGTGTGGTCGTCCAGGCTAAAAAGTAGACCTTCCCCTTCGCGACGGCATCGGCCAGCGTGAGACCACCGGACTTATCGGAAGCTACAGGTGCGGGCAGCGAGTGTATCCTGAATTTCACGTAGACGGACGGGTCGACCGTATCGTCCTTGTATCCCAGGGCCACCTCGTGCGAGCTGAGCGAGGTGCCGCAGCGCGGGCAGTGCGGTGTGACCTTGTAGCCCTGGTAGATCAGGTCCTTGTTCCAGAGCTGGCTGATGGCCCACCAGCCGGACTCGATGTATGTGTTGTCCAGTGTGACATAGGGATGGTCGATATCCAGCCAGAACCCGATCCTCTCGGTGAGCAAGTCCCACTGCTTGAGATACTTGAATACGCTCTCACGACAGAGGGCATTGAACCTGGCTACACCGTATTCCTCGATCTGGGCCTTGCCCGTGAAACCGAGCTGCTTCTCCACCTCGAGCTCCACCGGAAGTCCGTGCGTGTCCCAGCCGGCTTTCCTGGATACGCAATATCCCTTCATGGTCTTATAGCGGGGTATGATGTCCTTGAAGACACGCGAAAGGACATGGTGGATGCCGGGATTGCCGTTGGCTGTAGGCGGACCTTCGTAAAAAATATACCTGGGCGAGGAGGCCCTGGCTTCAATGCTCTTCTCGAAGATCTTTCGATCGCGCCACAGGTCGAGTATTCTCTTTTCCAGATCAGGGAAACTGACCTTGCTGTTAACGGGCTGGAACATCGGCTATTTTTTCCTTGACTGGATTACCACGCGGCGCCCGTCCCCTTCCCCGGTGCTCTGGGTCGAAACATCAGGGTTATCGGCCAGTGTTATATGTACAATCCTCCTCTCATCAGGAGGCATCGGCTCCATGGTGATGGGACGCCTTCTGCGTGCAACCTGCTCGCCCAGCCGCAGGGCGAGCTTCTTCAATGACTCATAGTGGCGTTTCTTGTACCAGTCCACATCGACGTTGATGGAGATCCATTTCTTCAGCTTCTCGGCTACGATCAACCTGACCAGGTACTGTAGAGACGACAGCGCCTGCCCTCTCCTGCCGATAAGCACACCCAGGTCATCACCCTCGATGTTCAGCGAGACCGGCACTCCTTCTTCGCCCGATCCGTTGACATCCACGGTGGCCTGAATGCCCATGGCGCGCAGGATATCGCTTAAAACCTGGCGGGCCGTGCCGGCCGCATCGTTGCCTGCGCCAGGCTGCTTGTCCTCGTCATCCATCAGGACCACCCTGATCTTGGCATCCTCGGCGCCCACTCCCAGTACGCCCGACTTGCCCTTCTTGAGCACGATCACGTCGACCTCTTCACGCGCGACGCCGAGCTGCAGGAGGGCTATTCTGGTAGCCTCCTCCACCGTTTTAGCGCTTAGTTCAAGTTCTTTCACTTCAATTCCTTCTTTTTATCTCCTTCCTTGAGTGCTTTGGAAGGCTGCTCTGCTGCTTTCTGTGTCGCCGATTGAGCCTGCGGCTGCGGCCGTCTGAAGGACGGGAAGTTGAAATAGCCCCAGCCGTTGCCCACTATGTACTGGATAATGATGCCGATGATATTGGATACCACCCAGTAGAGGGCCAGCCCGCTGGGGAAGGACAGCGTGAAGAAGGCGAACATGAGGGGCATCATCATGGTAGTCATGCTCGACATCTGCTGCTGACGTGGATCAGTGGCGGGCGGCGTAACCATCTTCTGCTGCACCCACATGGTCAGGCCGACCAGTATGGCCAGGATGAGCGTGGGATCGGGCTGCGACAGTCTGAGGCCCAGGAAGTTCTCGTTGAGCGGTATGGCCTGGTCCACCATGTCCCAGGGATATAGATGCTGCGACAACAGGAGCAGGTTCTCAGGCGTGGCCGCCAGAGCCTGCATGATGGACTGATAGAGCGCTATCCAGATGGGCATCTGAATCAGCAGGGGCCACATGCAGCCCAGCGGATTGATGCCGGCCTCCTTGTAGAGGCGCATCATCTCCTGCTGCAGCTTCTTCTGGTCGCGCGCATACTTTTTCTGCAGCTCCTGCATCTTGGGCTGCAGCTCCTGCATGGCCTTGGTCGACTTCGTTTGCCGGAACGTCAGGGGCATGAGGACTATCCTGACCACGATGGTCAGCACAATGATGGCCAGACCGAAGTTGCCCCACAGCAACTGGGAAAGGGCGATCAGCCCGTTCATTACCGGATCGAGAATAGCTACATTCCAAATATCAACCATATATCTAACCTACTTTAACGCTGAAGAAAAATTCCAGGAGATGGTATTCTTGAGCGTATCGACTGCGTAGACTTTGTGATCGCGCGCGTATATGTAGACCATATCGCCGTCCGCATAGGGGCTGCCGTAGACCGTATAGCCGACCGATATGCTGTTGACCATCTTGCCGTCCGACCTATCCAGTTTGTACAGTGTGCCCTTTTCGCTCACAGCATATACATATTTATCGGTGACGGCCGGCGTTCCCACCATCTGGCCGTCTCCCGCAAATTGCCAGAGCTCATTGCCGCTGTCAGCCTGGAAGGCATAGACCTTTTTATCCAGGCAGGAGGCATATATCGTGTTGTCCCTGACTACCGGCATGGCCCAGAACCAGTTGCCGGCCAGGTATTTCCACTTGACCGTCCCATCGGCTTTATTGACGGCATACAGGTTCCTGTCGAAGGTGCCGAAATAAATCAGCTGGTCCTTTACGGCTATGGATGAGGCCACCGCCGAGGGGATCTTGATACTCCACACCTCTTTACCGGTATCGGCTGCTATGGCATACACATTGCCGCCGTAGTTCCCGGTATAGATAATGCCGTTGTCCAGGGCGGGCGCCGTCCATATCTTGTCGGAAGTCTGAAACTCCCAGACGAAATCGCCCGTGTCCGCGTCGAGCGCGTAGACTTTACCGTTGGCGCTGCCGAAATAGAGGACCTTGCCGTCGGTAATTACATCACCGACGATCGCCCCCACCGTCTCGAAGCCCTCCCTGGGATAGATCCAGCGCACCACGCCGCGGTTGGCATTGAGGGCATATACCTTGCCTGAGTAGGTCCCCGTGTAAACCAGGTCACCGACCACCACGGGTGTGGCGTAGATGCCCTTGCCTGAGGCCGACGTTGAGGGGGCGCACATGGCGCCGCAGGCGGAGCCCGGCGTAGCTGCCTTCATCACGTACACCCATTCGTTCTCCGCAGGAAAAGTTTTACCCTCGCTGCGCGCCTGCGGGCTGAGCGCGATGACCGAGCCCTCCATGGAACCGAAACATATCACCTGATTGTAGGGTGCGAAGCTGGACCAGCCCTGGGCCTGTCCGCCCGAGCACCCTCCTCCTCCGTCCATACCAGGCATACAACCTGAAACAAATACAAGCAGAAGTACCCCCAGAAGAATAACGATCCTAACAATATTTCTAACTTTTATCATCGGCAATCCTATAACACTTCATTTTAATCCTGACCGCAATATTTATTATGGAACAGGATCGTGGCCGCAGGGGGTCCAGGGATTGCAGCGGCAGATCCTGAGAAAAGTCATCCATCCTCCCTTGAGCAAACCGTATTTCTGAATCGCCTCGTAGCCGTACTGGGAACAGGTAGGCGTAAACCGGCAGGCCGGGGGTGTGACCTGCGAGACGGTTCCCTGGTAGATTTTAATCGATTTGAGCGCTACCGTTTTCAGCATCTATAATCATCAAGCCCAGGCGGTTTAACAACCCGGTCATCGATCTATTGACCTCGTGATAATCCACGCCTGCTACAGGCCGCCGGGCGATCAATACTATGTCCCACCCGGGCTTTATAGACATCAGGCGCACATTCTCTTTTAGCAGTCTCCTGACACGGTTCCTGACGGTTGCCTTCCCGATATCCTTGGTCACCGAGAAGCCGGCGCGTAAAGCATCCAGATGGTTGGGAAGAGCCTTAATTACCAGCAGCTTATCCGCTGCGGCTTTGCCGGACTTATATACCGCTAAATATTGCGCTCTCCTGGTTAAAGCCAATCTCTTGGCCATTTCAATGCTATACCTGGGTAAGCTTCCAGCGGCCCCTGGCGCGCCTGGCTTTCAATACAGCCCGCCCGCCGCGGGTGGACGCCCGGGCGCGAAATCCGTGCTTCCTGATTCTTCCTCTTTTTTTCGGTTGATATGTCCTCTTGGGCAATTCAATACTCCAGTTTTGATTAAGCTTTTTTCTCGGCTGCGCTCATATTGTAGACATGATTGGGCGACGACGGCAGCATGGCCAGAAAACGCGATCTCTTAATGGCCTGGGCCAGGCTGCGTTGATGCCTGGCGCATACACCGGTGCGCCTCCTCGGCACTATCTTACCGCGGTCGGAAACAAAACGTTGCAACAGCGAAACATTCTTATAGTCGATAGGCGTTTTGTCGGCACAAAACATGCATATCTTGGGTTTTACGACAAATTTGCGCCCCCTTTCCCTTCTCTGTACGGTGTTGGTTTCCATCGGTCTAAAAAACTCCTTTTCTAACTATTAAGGATTTAGAAGGGGATATCTTCCGGCTCGATATCGCCTTCAATTACACGGGCATCTTCGGGCGGCAACTGCGCGGGCCCCTGCTTGTCAAGGAAGAGCACCCTGTCTGCCGTTATATCCAGGCTGACCCGCCTCTGCCCGTCCTTGCCATCATATAAGCGTGTACGCAAATTTCCTTCCACGTAAACCAGCTTGCCCTTATTCAAGAACTGGTTGCATGTCTCCGCCAGCTTTCTCCACGCACTGATGCGGAACCATTCGGTCTCCTCCTTGAAGGAACCATCCGGCTGGCGCACGTTGCGGTTGGCTGCCAGGCTGAAGGTGGTTACCGCCACGCCGTCCGCAGTGAATCTCATCTCGGGATCACCCCCGACCCTGCCAATCAGAATAATCTTGATCAAGCTCGCCATCACCCACCTCCGGAGATCAGCTATTCTCGCGAACGAAGAGGTACCTTAATACATCCTCTGACAGCTTCAAACTGGCGTCCAGCTCCTTCAAAGCCGTCTGTTTGATCTGCACTTTTTCCAGCACGTAGTTGCCTTCCGCCTGCCGTTTTATCGGATAGGCAAACCTTCTTTTTCCCCACTGGTTGGTCTCTGTAACTGTTCCACCGAGCTTGGTAATCTGGTCATTGACCTTTCCCAATACCCGGGTGAAATCATCTTCACTCAAGTTTGCGTTCAGAATAAAAACCATTTCGTAACCGGGCACAATAATCCTCCAAGCGAAATTCTACTGATTATAGCATAGAGCCCGATTTCGCAACAAGCTAAGGACTCGCGTAGCGGTATTGCATTTTCGTTCCGGCTGTCATATAGTTTTTTAACGGGCAGAACAACATGGAAATCAGCATTATCGGCTTGCCGGGCAGCGGCAAAACCACCATTTTCGACGCACTGACCAAGTGCTCCGCCGAACCCAGGCAGCACGGAGGCGCCGGACTGGCGCTCTTCCCCGCGGTGGCCAAGGTGCCGGATGCGCGCGTCCTCAAGCTCAGCAGCATTTTCCATCCCAAAAAGACCACGCTGGCCGAGATAAAATACGTGGATTACGCCGGGCTCCCCAAGGGATTCGGCCGGGAGCAGGGCGTCAGCGGCCAGTTCCTCAACAGCCTTAGCACTTCCGACGCCATCCTGCAGGTTGTGAGGGCCTTCGAGGATGCCAATATACCCCACGTCGACGGCAGGATCGATCCGATCAAGGATATCGAGACGCTGGATATGGAGCTCGTGTTCTCCGACCTCGGCATCGTCGAGAAAAGGATGGGGCGCCTTGAGTCGGCTTTAAAAATGGGCAAGTCGTCCGAGCGCGACGCGGCCGTCAAAGAGCAGGCGCTGATGGGCAAAATCAAGGCTTCGCTTGAACAGGGCACGCCCATCAGGCTGCAAAAGCTGGCTGCGGATGAAATAAAGGCCATCAGCAATTACCAGTTCCTGACCGCCAAGCCCATGCTGATCGTGATCAACATCGGCGAGAAGCAGTTGCCCCAGGCTGAAGGGATGCTCGCGACCCTCAAAGGAGCGTACTCAATGCCCCAGGTGGAGCTCATCTCAATGTGCGGCAAGCTGGAGCGGGAGCTGGCGCAGTTGCAGGATGATGAGGCGGAGGAGTTCCGCAAGGACATCGGCCTCAAGGAGACCGCCTTCGATACCGTCATCAGGCACTCTTACAGCCTGCTGGGACTGATATCGTTTTTCACGGTGGGAGACGACGAGGTGAAAGCCTGGACGATCAGGGAGAACACGCCCGCCATCCAGGCGGCCGGCAAGATCCACACCGATATCGAGAGAGGTTTTATCAGGGCCGAGGTTATGAGCTATGATGACTTTATCAAGAGCGGGAGCACGGCCGAGGCGCGCAAGCACGGCCTGTTGAGGCTGGAAGGCAAGACCTATGCCGTGCGCGATGGGGACATCGTACACTTCCTGTTCAACGTTTAACTACTCTCACGGTTATGCCCTGGCCGCCGCAGCCGTCTCTCATCAGGTTCGCCGGCTAAAACCGCATGTTATAATAGTCTGCGACTCTCCCGGCTAACTCAGTGTTAAGGAGCTTCCATGAAAAAAAGTCACAAAGTCATAGCCTGGTTTGAAGAAATTACTCGCGAAGACATCGGAATAGCGGGCGGCAAGGGCGCCAACCTCGGCGAGATGGTCCGCGCCGGCATACCCGTCCCGCCCGGCTTTGTCGTAACCGCCACAGCTTATTACGATTTCCTGGAAGCCACCGACCTGATGGACGAGATAAGGAGGCTGCTGAAGGATGTGGACACCAACGACAGCAGGTCCCTGCAGGAAGCGTCGTACCGCATTAAAGAGAAGATCGTCAGCATGGCCGTGCCGGAAAACATGGTTAAGGAGATACAGACCTCGTACCGCAAACTGGGTGGGGGGCTGGTGGCGGTGCGCTCTTCGGCAACGGCGGAGGACCTCCCGGACGCCTCGTTTGCGGGACAGCAGCGCACCTTCCTCAATATACAGGGAGAGGAGTCCGTGGTTAAGGCCGTGCAGGAATGCTGGGCCTCGCTGTTTGAATCGAGGGCTATTTTTTACCGCAACGAGCAGGGATTCGATCATTTTAAGGTGGGCATAGCAGTTCCTGTGCAGAGAATGATCCAGTCCGAGGCGGCCGGCGTTATGTTCACGGTGGAGCCGCTCAGCAGCGACCGCAGCAAAATACTGATCGAAGCCATTTTCGGCCTGGGAGAGGCCATCGTTTCAGGTGACCTCACACCGGACCAGTACACGCTCGAGAAAAGCGAATTATTTATTCTCGACAGGAAGATCGTCCAGCAGGACTGGTACCTGACACGCAACCTCGAGGTGAAACCGGATGAGCTGGAGACCAATATCAAGGTGCCCGTGCCGCCCAAACGTCAAAAGGTCCAGAAGATAACCGACGAGGACATCATCAGCCTGGCCACCATTGGCAAAAGGCTCGAGGAACACTATAAAACACCCCAGGATGTTGAATGGGCCAAGGAAGGCGATAAGCTTTATATCGTGCAGACCCGTCCGGTAACCACACTTAACCAGCCGGTCGACGTCTCAACCGTTGATGAAATAAAAGCCGAGGCCATCTTGATCGGTGTGGCGGCCAGCCCGGGCGCAGCCAGCGGCACAGTCAAGATCATCCCGGACCCGTCTCACATCGACAAGATCATGGACGGCGATATACTCGTGGCCGAGATGACCACGCCGGATTTTGTGCCGGCCATGAAACGGGCGGTCGCCATTATAACGGACCGTGGAGGGAGGACCGCCCATGCAGCCATAGTCAGCAGGGAGCTCGGTATCCCCTGCGTGGTGGGCACCGAACGCGCCACATCCGTACTTAAAGACGGCCAGGAGGTCACCGTCGACGGCTCGTCCGGTAAAGTGTATTCAGGCCGCGTTGCCATCAAGAGCAAAAAAGCCAGGGCCACAACCGCGCCGGGCGCACGCATCAAGACCAGGACCAAACTTTATGTTAACCTGGCCGAGCCCGAGCTGGCTGAAAAGATAGCCGAGCGTGATGTGGACGGCGTGGGGCTGCTGAGGGCCGAGTTCATCATGGCCAGGATGGCGGGACACCCGCGCTTCATGCTCCACGAAGGCAAGGCCGCCCAGTACGTGGACGTGCTGACCAAGAACATCACCATGTTCACCAGGGCCTTTCATCCCAGGCCGGTCGTCTACCGCACCACCGATTTTAAAACCAACGAGTACAGGAACCTTCCCGGCGGCTATAAATACGAGGAGACCGAGGAGAACCCCATGATCGGCTACCGCGGTTGCTCAAGGTATACCCACGAGGTAGAGGTCTTCCGCATGGAGCTGGACGCCATCAAAAAAGTCTGCCAGTCGTACGATAACCTCTACGTTATGATACCCTTCGTCCGCTTTGTATCCGAGATCGAGCAGATCAAGAAGATACTGACCGAGGAGGGTTTCTACCAGTTCCCCACGTTCAAACTGTGGATGATGGTCGAGGTGCCTTCCAATATACTGCTGATGGAGAAATTCATCGATGCAGGCATCGACGGCATATCCATAGGTTCCAACGACCTCACGCAGCTTATCCTGGGCATAGACAGGGATAATTCCAAGCTTGCGCCACAGTTCGACGAGAGGAATGAGGCCGTGATGCTGGCCATCGAAAAGGCCGTGAAAACCTCCGTCAGCAAGGGGATCACCTGCTCGATCTGCGGCCAGGCGCCATCTACCTATCCCGAGATAACGGAAAAGCTGGTAAGCTGGGGTATCACTTCCATATCGGTGACGCCTGACATGATCGATGAGACGCGGCAGATCATAGCCGGCGTTGAAGAGAAGCTGGCTGCCCGAAAATAGTCGGGTATAGAATCAGCATAGCAAATATGTCTGAAATGAGTGTCCGGCAAAGGCTGGAGCAGGCCGAGGAGAGATTGTCACCCTACGCGGCGCGCAGCAATGCCAGCCGCGGCAGGAAGATTGCCGAACAGCCGTGCCCGTTGAGGACCGCCTTCCAGCGCGACCGCGACCGCATCATATTCTCCAACGCCTTCCGCAGGCTCAAACACAAGACGCAGGTATTCATCGCGCCCGAGGGCGACCACTACATCACACGCCTGACACACACGCTGGAGGTCTCCCAGATCGGCCGCACCATCTCGCGGGCGCTTGCCCTTAACGAAGATCTGACCGAGGCCATCGCCCTCGGCCACGACCTGGGGCACACACCATTCGGACACTTCGGCGAAAGCGTTCTGAACGAGCTGGTCCCCGGCGGATTCAAGCACTATGAACAGAGCCTGCGGGTGGTGGACTGCATCGAGAACAAAGGCATGGGGCTGAACCTCACCTGGGAGGTGCGGGACGGCATACTGAACCATTCCAAAGGCGACCTCGAGATACTGGAGGAAGGCTGGGACAACGTTGCCACGGTCGAGGGCCAGGTGGTCAAGATGGCCGACCTGGTGGCCTACATCAACCATGACGTTGAAGACGCCATACGCGCAGGCATAATCTCCCCCTCCGACCTTCCGGCCTCCACGGTCAAAACGCTGGGACAGTCTAACTCCAGCCGTATTAATACGCTGGTCACCAACATCGTCGCCTGCTCCGCACAAAAAATGGAGAGAGGAGCCGCAGACCGGCGGATCATCGGTATGAGTCCGGAAATCCTGAACGCGGCCAACGAGCTGCGCGAGTTCCTCTTCGCCCGGGTCTACCGCAACAGCCTGGAGGCGGAGAAGGCATCCGACGCACGCGAGATAATACTCCTGCTGTACAGCTATTTCCTGGATAATCCCTCCAAACTTCCCGAAGAGTACAGGTCCCTGAACGGCGGTGACGAACGCCGCATCGCCGACTATATAGCAGGCATGACGGACCATTATGCTATACTCACAGCGGAAAACCTCAGGTAACCATCTTCTTTTTACGGATAAGTAACTCAAGGTCTCTGAGCGTGCCATGAACACAACAGACGAGATCAAACAGCGGCTGGACATCGTGGACGTGGTGTCGCAGTATATAAAGCTGACCAAGTCCGGCCGGAACTACAAGGCCACCTGTCCCTTCCACAGCGAAAAAACGGCCTCTTTCTTCGTTTTCCCCGAGAAGCAGAGCTGGCACTGTTTCGGAGCTTGCGCCACCGGCGGCGATATCTTCACCTTCGTGATGAAAAAGGAAGGTATCGATTTTGGACAGGCCCTGCGCATGCTGGCGGAGAGGGCCAACATCACCCTTTCCTACAGGACCACCCAGGCCACCTCCGAGGAGAAGGCCAGGCAGGACATCCTCTATAAATTGAACGATGTCGCTGCGGAATACTACCACTATCTGCTGCTGCATGATACAGAGGTTGAAACGGCCCGAAAATACACAGCGGGCCGAGGGCTGTCACAGGCAGTCATCGATAACTTTCAGCTGGGATACTCGCCCAATAAATGGGATGGGCTGCTGGGCCATCTGTCCAGGGCGGGCTACAGGGACGACGATATGCTGGCGGTCGGGCTGATCGTTCAGCGCGATGCCGGCGGCTTTCACGACAGGTTCAGAAACAGGCTGATGTTCCCCATACGGGATGTAAAGGGACGGGTGGTCGGTTTCGGCGGACGCGCGCTGGACGATTCGATTCCCAAATACCTGAATTCTCCGCAGTCGCTGCTGTTCGATAAGAGCTCCATTATCTACGGAATAGAGCGTGCATCCGCAGCGGTCAAACAACACGACAGCGTGGTCATCACGGAAGGGTATATGGATGCGCTGGCCGCGCACCAGTTCGGCTTCGAAAATACGGTTGCCTCCATGGGCACGGCGCTGACGGAAAAACAGATTTCGACCCTGCGCAAGCTGACCAGAAATATCATCGTTGCCCTCGATGCCGATGCAGCCGGGCTGGAGGCCACAGCGCGCAGCATAACCACCATCGATGAACAGATCCCCAAGGAGCACTGGATGCCCTGGATCGAACCGAAGACCTACAGCGAGCTTGTAAAGCACGAGGTCCAGGTGGTCGAGATCACGGGAGGCAAGGACCCGGATGAGATCATACGCAGCTCTCCCGATAAATGGGCCGCGCTGCTGAAGGAATCGCAGCCTATCATCGATTTTACTTTAAAAAAGGAAATTGCTAATATAGACAAAAATAATCCCAAAGACAAATCCGCGTTAGTATCAAAATTTTTACCGATTTTATCTAGAATAGATGACTCTGTCCGGCGTGCCCATTATGTTGAAAAACTGTCGCGCTTGCTCGACCTGGATGAAAGGTTCGTACGCGACGCGCTGTTCGAGCTTCAGGCCAGGGAGAAGAGGTCCAGAACGGCGGGCGGAAGCAAAACCGTAAAAAACTATGCTGATAAGATTTCGTCCTCAAGGCATATCGAGGAATACCTCCTGGCGATGCTGCTGCAATTCGAAGACCTTCGCGGGGAAGGCATGAAACTATCGGCAAATTATTTTGAACATCCCGAAAATAGGGATATATTATTAAAATGGCAGATGAATCCGGAGGCCGGCTCATTTGACGCGGAGATCGATCCCGCGGTCAGGGAATTTTACGACCGTCTGGTCTCCCTCGGCCGACAGTTGCCCCCTTCGCTGCATGAGAACAAGCGCGAACGAGTATATGCATTAAATGACTGCATCAACAGGTTGCTGGAGAGCCACATCAGAAATCTCGAGATCAAGAAGCAGATGATACTATCCGCCGAGAAAGAACGGGGCGATGCGCAGGGACAGCTGGCTAAACTGATCGAACACGGCATAGAGGAGAGCCAGCAACTGCATGATATCTTCAAGAAGCGCGGCCGACTTTTCAGCCGTACAAAGGGAGCCTGAATGGCAAAGA
>CAZDXZ010000028.1:1727-17285 GCA_964509615.1 uncultured Dehalococcoidales bacterium | reverse complement strand
GTCTCTTGATTAAAAACGACTGAAAATATATACTTTTTAGGCGATTTTACCAAGACGGTAGAGACTTTTTCCAGGTTGATACCCTGTGTGGTTTTGCTCCCGGAGGATACTATGGCATTTGATTCTTTCGAAGAACAGGAGGAAGTAATCGAGAGTTCAATGGACCTCGAGATGATTCGCGATGACCTGATGGCCGAGCTTAAATCAATTAACGAGTATGAAGCTCAGGTTGAGATGATCGAAAATGAAGATGCCGCCGACACCATTGAACAGATACTCGAAGACAAAAAAACTAATGTTGCAAGACTTCTCCACATTCTGAGCTTGCTGGATCCCGTACAGGCGGAAAAACTGAATAAAGAATTAAGGTAGTGAGAAAATGGCACACAAACCAAAGCTAAAGGCCGCTAAAAAAAACCGCGGCAAAACCAAGAGCAGTAAACGTAACGTAGTCAAGAAAATAACTGCATAGATTGCGGTGGAGACTCCGGTTTGAAGGTACTGGTTATCGGCAACGGGGCGCGTGAACATACCCTCGTATGGAAGATTGCCCGTAGCCGCCTCGTCGACTCTATTTACGCCGTTCCGGGAAATGCCGGCACCGGCAATCTCGCCAGCAACCTGGACATCCCTCTTAACGATATCCCCGCCATAGTTGGTAAGGCCCGCGAGCTCGGGATCGGACTGGCTGTCGTCGGCCCTGAGGCTCCCCTGGCTGCGGGGATTTCAGACCTCTTCAACCAGGCCAGCATACCTGTTTTCGGCCCATCCAGGGCTGCTGCACGCCTCGAATCCAGCAAAGCCTTCGCCCGCGATATCATGCAGAGAAACAACGTTCCCTGTGCCAGGGGCAAAACCTTCACCAGCTACAGCGAGGCCGAAAGGTATATTAGAACACAGGATATGCCCATAGTGGTTAAAGCTGACGGGCTGGCTGCCGGCAAGGGCGTAACCGTGGCAAAAACCCTGGACGAAGCGCTCTCCGCTCTCAACTCGATTATGAAAGAACGGGCTTTCGGCGCAGCGGGCGATACGGTTGTTGTCGAGGAATGCCTGATTGGAAAAGAGGTGAGCTTGCTGGCCTTCAGCGACGGCATAAACGTGATTCCCATGGTTCCGGCCTGCGACTACAAAAGGGTCTGCGATGACGACCGTGGCCCCAATACAGGGGGAATGGGCAGCTACAGCCCGCCCGGTTTTTTCGATCAGGAGATGACCGCTCAGGTATTGAAAAATGTCATCCGTCCCACCGTGGCCGCCATGGCTAAAGAAGGCGCCCCCTACAAGGGCGTCCTCTACACAGGATTGATCATGACGCAGCAGGGGCCCAGGGTGCTCGAGTTCAACGCACGTTTTGGCGATCCTGAAACGCAGGTGATACTGCCGAGGCTGAAAAGCGATCTGGTGGAGATAATGCTGGCTGTACTGGAAGGCGGTCTTGACCATGCAAAGATCGAATGGAGCGGTGATGCCTGTGTGGGTGTGGTCATGGCCTCGGGCGGGTACCCGGGCAGCTACCGTACCGACCTCCCCATCAGCATATCCGACAAACTGGATAAAGACATCAATATATTCTATGCGGGAGCAACAGAACGCGCTGGAGGCAAAATAGTCACCAGCGGGGGCCGTGTCTTAACGGTAACGGCCACCGGCCGCTCTATGAAAGAGGCCCGCGAAAAGGTGTACCACAACATCCCGTACATCAATTTTGAGGGATGCCATTTCCGCAGGGACATTGCGGCGAGGGAGGTAAACTGATGGCTCTGGTTGGTATCGTAATAGGGAGCAAGACGGATGAGGAGTATATAAAACCCGCCCTCGAGGTATTTAAAGAATTTAAAATAGCGTACGATATCGATATTTTGTCCGCCCATCGCAAGCCGGACAGGGTACGGCAGTACGCCCTGGAAGCAGGTTCCAAAGGCTATGAGGTGATCATAGCCGCAGCGGGCAGCGCCGCCCATCTGCCGGGCGTGATCGCTTCGTGGACGACTCTGCCGGTCATAGGTGTGCCCCTGCCCACCAGCGATTTAAAAGGTATTGACTCCCTTTACTCAATTGTGCAGATGCCCGGCGGCGTTCCGGTTGCCTGCACAGGTATAGGCACGGCCGGAGTAAAGAATGCCGCCCTGCTGGCCGTCCAGATCCTGGGAGTTAAATTCGAAGAGATTAAAAAGGCCTTTGCAGAATATAAACGCAGGCTGGCTGAGGTGTAGGCAGGTAGATATGATTGAACGCTATTCGCGCCCCAAAATGAAAAAAATCTGGTCGGACAAAAATAAGTTCGATAAATGGCTGCAGGTCGAAATTGCCGTATGCGAAGCCTGGTCGGATGCCGGGCGCATACCCAAATCAGCCCTACCCAATATCAAAAAGGCCAGGGTTGATTTCGACCGTATGGCGGAGATACTCAAGGTTACACATCACGATGTAACCGCATTCCTGAACGCGGTAGGCGAAACCGTGGGCCAGGACTCGCGTTACATCCACCTCGGTCTCACTTCATCGGATATTATAGACACCGCGCAGGCGCTGCAGTTTCGCGAGGCTGCTGACCTGCTTATGGAAGATATAGCGCAGTTGATCGCGGTGCTTGAGGACAGGGCGGTTTCCAATAAGGACACACTCATGATAGGTCGCACTCATGGTGTTCATGCCGAGCCGATAACGTTCGGGCTGAAGATGGCCCTGTGGGCACAGGAGATGAAACGCAACTATGCCCGGCTGGAAGAAGCAAGGAAGGCTATTAGTGTGGGTAAAATTTCCGGAGCGGTAGGCACATATGCCACGGTCCCGCCGGACATCGAGGCCGCGGCCTGCGCCGCGCTTGGACTGGCCAGCGCGCCGATCTCAAACCAGATCATCCAGCGGGATCGCCACGCCCAGTTTGTGACCACACTCGCTGTTGCAGCGGGCTCTCTCGAAAAGTTTGCCACCGAGATCAGGTCCCTGCAGAGAACGGAGATTATGGAGGCGGAAGAGCCTTTTTCCAAAGGTCAGACGGGTTCATCCGCTATGCCGCACAAGCGCAATCCCGAGCTCTGCGAAAGAGTATGTGGACTGTCCCGTCTGATCAGGGGTTATTCTGTAACCGCACTTGAGAATATAGCGCTCTGGCATGAACGCGATATCAGCCACTCTTCCAATGAGCGCGTCATTCTCCCTGACGCCTGTTTCGCCCTTGATTATATTTTGAACCTGTTCACCGGCGTCGTGAAAGGCCTGCAGGTTTACCCGGACAATATGAAACGTAATCTGGAGTTAACCCAGGGGCTGGTGTTTTCCCAGAATGTGATGCTGGCACTGGTGAACAAAGGCCTCAGTCGCCAGAAAGCTTACGAGCTTACACAGCTCAATGCCATGGAAGCATGGAAAACAAGGACCCCTTTCCTCAAACTGCTGAAAGCAGATCCCGACGTTTCCGGCCGTCTGAGCGCAAAGGAACTGGATGATCTATTCGATTACAGGCGTTTCCTCAAACATGTCGATACCGTATTCGAGCGTTTGGGACTGCTCAGGAAAACGCGTAAATCGCAGACTAAGAGATAGGAGTTATATCTTGAACATTTTATTCGACAGCTTATTGAAACTGCCGCTGTACGGGAAGGGCAAGGTCAGGGATACCTACCAGATTGGAGACAGGCTCCTGATAGTTGCCACCGACCGCATCTCGGCATTCGATGTTGTGCTTCCTAACGGTATACCCGATAAAGGGATAGTGCTCAACCAGGTATCTGCTTTCTGGTTCGGAAAAACCTACCATATCATACATAATCATATGGTCGAATCCATTGAGAGCCGCAGGGCTCTAACCAAGTATTCCCCCTGGAAAAGGCCTCTGCCCGAATTTCTGCTCGGCCGCTCGATGGTTGTGCTGAAGGCTGAGCGAATACCTGTAGAATGCGTCGTAAGGGGATATATTGCCGGTTCCGCTTGGGCCGAATACCAGAAAAAAGGCACGATCAACGGTAGAAAGGCGCCCAGGGGGCTGAAGGAAAGCCAGGAGCTGCCGGAGCCGATTTTTACACCTACTACCAAGGCCGATGTCGGCCATGACTTGCCCCTGTCGATCGGAGAACTGGTTGATATGGTTGGGGAGAGAACGGCCCGCAAGATCGAAACCAAGAGCCTGGAACTGTATAATTACGCGCGTTCATACGCTCTGGAGCACGGTATTATTATCGCCGATACTAAATTTGAATTCGGTTTCCACGATAAGGAACTGATGCTGATAGATGAGGCACTCACACCCGACTCAAGCCGGTTCTGGGATGCCAGCCAGTATGAGCCGGGGCAATCCCAGCCAAGCTTCGATAAGCAGCCGGTAAGAGATTGGTTGATTGCCTCCCGCTGGAACCAGAAAAAGGCAGCGCCGGCGCTGCCGGCGGACGTCGTTGCAGCCACGACGGAGCGCTACCGCGACGCATATACACTGCTGACCGGGAGGAAGTTTAAAAATGTATTTATCTAAGGTCTATATAACGCTCAAGCCGACGGTGAACGATCCGCAGGGTCTGACTATCAAAGGCGCGCTTCATACCCTTGGTTTTAAAAACGTGGATGAGGTCAGGGCAGGCAAATATATCGAGATAAAAATCGAAGCCGCTAACATGGAAAAGGCCCGGGCCGAGATACAGGATATGTGCAAGAAGCTGCTGGCCAATCCTGTTATCGAGAACTTCCGCTTTGATCTCGAGGAGATCAAATCCGCCTGATACTCAGGGCACCCTGTACGTTATCCTCAATACGGCCCTGTCCAGGCAGACCATATCGGCCACGCTGTCCCAGTTGGTAGATGTAAAAAATCCCAGCCTGAACTGGCACCTTCCCTGAGCGCCGGCGAGCAGCTTCTGTATTACATTGCCGCCCTGGTCATCCAGTGTCACGTCGACCAGCAGCGGGGCAGTCTCCTGTGCACCCGTCAGCTTAACGCTGCCCACCTCGGGAGCTGCAGACTCGTATGCCAGCCTGCCCAGGCTGCCCATCGAGCCGTGCTGGTACTGGTCTATCTCAAGGGCTCCCATATTTCCCCAGTGGACGCCACTATACATAGGATTGCCCAGGATAGAGTAGCCCGTAAGATCAAGGACAGCCTTGCTGACCACGGCGGTAGGAGGCAGCGTTGTCAGATCAAAGCTTAAAAATGCCCGCACAGCCTGGTTCTGTGGATTATCGCCTGCACACACAGCGCTTGAACGGGTGTAGCTCGCGCCGCTCTTGGTCAACGATCCGCTTTCATACGGAACTATATTCAATACTAAAGTGTTGTCGGTTCCAGGCTGCACTTGAAGCCTTCCCAGAACTGCTACCGTCGCACTTGCCGTGCTGCTTCCGGACAGGTTCGAGGCAGTGAGCGTATAGGTCGTGGTTGCATACGGTGTGACGGCTCTGGCGCCGCTCAACGGCACCGGTCCGATCTCGTTATCTATGCTGACCGTCTGGGCGCCCGTCACAACCCAGCTCACAACAGTATCCTTCCCCTCATCCACAATCGCCGGACTGACCGCAAAAGCTGCCACGACGGGTTTGCCCGCCGCCCAGAAGGCAACCGGCGAATTCAAGCAGCCCGTGATCAGAATTAATGCGAATGACAAAGATATCAGCAGGTTTTTCATGATTCATTCTCCCGGAGTCAAATCGTCTCCATCACAGAAGAATAACGAAATAAAGGGGCTTATGTTTATTTATGGGCGGCGTTACTCGGGAATTACGTAGCGAACAATCAGCTTCGCATTGCCCGCGCTGATATCAAGGTAATTGTCGCTGCTTGCACCGCTTTGAACCGTGGTCGAACCCCCGTACCCCGGTTGGATATAGTCGCCACGGCTGTAGTAATAATACTTTTCGAACTGCAGCCGGATCTGATAGCGGTCGCTGCCTTCATCGAGCTGCTTCTGCATAGTGGTAACGAAACTCGGTGAGGTGAACGGCGCGTTCGGCATCATGGTTACTATAGCATTGTAGTTCCAGCTGTACAGGTAGCCCGCAGGAACTATGATCATGTAGTCGCTTGGCCGCAGGGCGCTGCCATACTGCTGGTTATATATATTTAACGAGCCCTGCCAGGGGAATGGTGAATTGACCACTGTCGATTTCGAGATATCCAGTTCCACATCCTTGATAATTGCGTTGCGCGGAATAGAGGATATATCAAAGCTCAGAAAGCCCTGCATCGGTATCTGCATATCGTTCTGCCCAACCATGACCTTGTCCAGAACGATTTTGTCCTTTCTGACCGTGCCGTCTTCGGCTGCCACGGAATACAGGGTTGTTGTATAAACATGCAGCGGGGTAACAAGTATCCTGGTATTGGCCGTCATGGTCCCTTCATCATTTCTGGCAAAGATGGTGTAAACGGTATCCACCTTCGGCTGAACCGACCGGCTGCCCGACATGGATACGCCGCCGATATCAGGATCTATGTTGACCATGCCGGTCCCGCTGACGTCCCATGTGAGTGTAGACCAGTCCCCCTCCTTTATCTCAGGCGGCGTGGCCGTAAACACCCTGATAGCCATCTTCTGGGGGCCACCCGGGATAAGCACGTTCACGTTGGTGCCGACTTCAGTCGACCAGGTGCCGTAGTTATCCTGCGCCCTGAACCAGATGGTGTGCTGACCTGCCGTAAGCGAATTGGTCTCGAATGAGGCCAGCTGGCTTAGATTGCCGTTGACACTGGAACGCCAGTTATAGCCCACTATCTGGCCATCCGACGAGATAGCATGCCCGCTGAATTTTATAGTCTCTCCGACGTAAATCTGCGGCGAAGACACGGAATCAATATAAGCAAGGGGAGCCGATTTGGTTGTGCTCGCCGACCTCACGCATCCCGTAACCAGTATCGCCAGCATCAGGATGGCTATAGCAGCCTTTTTCAAATCGACACCTCCGTGTGCGTTGTATTTATCACAATCTAACATTGTATTACTGGCTTGTCAATATAATCACTTGTCGATTCTGCCTCTGACATGATTCATTACCCTGCCCATCACCTCGCCGGCCTTTCCCTCGACGCGTACGGCCGCCTTGGAGTCCATTGGCGTGTATCCTATATTGATGATAACGATCTTGGCCCCTGCATTGCATGCATATTCCGGGATATAGGCTGCGGGGTATACGACCAGAGTGGATCCGATTACGATGCAGAGGTCGCAGAGGTTAGCCCTGCGCGATGCTTCGCTGAGGACCGCCTGCGGCAGCATCTCCCCGAAATACACTGCATCAGGTTTGAGTATGCCGTTGCAGGACTCGCACTCCGGCAACTCCTCACTGGCAAGTCGCGCAACTATCTCTTCCATGGGAAAGCGCTTCCGGCAACTCAGGCAGCGGACATACTGCATATTGCCATGCAGCTCAAACACTTTATCATCAGGTACGCCGGCCATCTGATGGAGATTATCGATATTTTGCGTAACCACGCAGTCAAGCTTGCCCAGCTTATGCATCTCGGCCACAGCATAATGGGCGGCATTCGGCTGCACGTTTTTGGTCAACCCGCCCTCGGCCAGCAGCTTCCACTGCATCTTCCTGACCTCGGGTCGCGCGACGAACCTCTGAATGGTGAAATCCTCCGGATCCAGTTTCGTCCATATGCCGTCTTCACCGCGAAAGTCCGGTATACCCGATTCGGTGCTGATGCCTGCACCGCTGAAAACCAGGCACCGCTGCGAATTAATAATGAGCTGGGCTATTTTCTCGGCCTGCCTCTCGATATCATCTCCTCCCATAGCTTAAACTCCTCCGGCATTACATCTCGTTAAATCGATCTTGTTCGATAATTATACATGGTTCAATCTGTTTGATATATTAGTATGGCTTGATATGGATGACATCATCGATTATCTGGGGAAAAACCTGGCTACCGGCTTTATGGGTAGAAATCTACGCTATCTGGCAGTTACGTCCTCGACACAGGATGTGGCCAAAGATATGGCCGAACGGGGCGCCCCGGAGGGTACGGCTGTGATAGCCGGCCTGCAGAAATCGGGCCGCGGCAGGCTCGGCAGGTCGTGGCTATCTCCCGAGGGCGGACTGGCCACATCGATAATACTGCGTCCCTCAATTTCAGCGCTTCCCCTCCTGCCGGCAATTTGCGCACTGGCTGTTTTTCGCACGATGAAGGCGCTGGGAATCAGGGCTGAGATCAAATGGCCTAACGATATCCTGATCGGCGGACGCAAGGTCTGCGGTATATTGATAGAACACGGGCTGAAGGACGGAGCGGTACGATACAGTATTGTCGGCATAGGTATTAATATAAATTTCGATACCTCTCTATATCCTGAGATAGCCGGCTTCGCTACCAGCCTCTCGGTTGAACTGGGACATGAACTGCCGGTTCATCAAGTGGTCATGTCCCTTTACACCGAGCTGGAGAAACTATATCTGCAATGCCATAAGCCGGATCTTATACTCACGGAATGGACAACCAACATGGTCACAATCGGCAAACGTGTAAAGGTCAAATCGGGCAACAACGAAATCGAGGGGATTGCAGAGCGTGTTGATGCGTCCGGTCATTTATTGCTGCGCGCCGATGACGGCAGCTTGCAGGAGATCATGGCGGGAGACGTATCGCTCATAGCTGCCGATAACAACAAATAAGGGCGGCTGCATGGCCGCCCTTATTTTAAAATTCCGGGGCCGCTATCAGGCGCCGGGTTTCTTCTTATCTGTGAATTGCTTCTCCAGAATGGGCTGTATGAGTTCGATCGGCAGCGGGAACACCACGGTATTGGTTCTATCTGATGATATTGCCACCAGAGTCTGCAGGTAGCGTAACTGCAGCGCCATCGGCTGCGCTGAAATAATGCGGGCAGCCTCGGACAGCTTCTCCGCTGCCTGCGCCTCGCCCTCGGCGGCGATGATCTTAGCCCTTCTGCCTCTCTCCGCCTCTGCCTGAGCAGCCATGATCTTCTGCATATTGTCAGGCAGCTGGACATCGCGCACCTCCACCATGCTGACCTTGATGCCCCATGGTTCGGTGCTCTCATCGATAATATTTTGCAGCTTGGTGTTTATCTTTTCCCGGTGTGCCAGCAAATCTTCAAGTTCCGATTGTCCCACCACGTTCCGCAGTGTCGTCTGACAAAGCAGCGAAGTAGCTCTGATATACTGCTCCACGTTCAGGATAGCCGACTCCGGCTTCATTACACGGAAATAAACGACAGCATCCACCTTTACTGTGACAGTGTCCATGGTAATGCATTCCTGCGAAGTCACGTCCATGGTTACCACACGCAGCTCGACTTTCACCATGCGTTCAATGAAAGGGATGAGCAAAATGAGTCCCGGGCCCCTCACTCCCACATATCTGCCCAGGCGAAAGACCACGCCCCGTTCGTATTCATTGACAATCCTGATAGATGCCAAAAGCACTATCAAAACGAATACCGCCAAGACTATTATTCCCCAAATCTGCATTGCTGCCTCCTTATTATTTTCTGCTGACTTTTAATTTCAGATTGTCGACTTTCTGTACTATTACCTCTTCCCCCGGATGCGCCTGGCCTTCATCCAGCTCGGCTTTCCACAGTTCTCCCTCTACCAGCACCATGCCGCTGGGTTTGAGTGCCGTCTTAACCAGTGCCACCTGGCCGATCATGCCCTCTTTGCCGGTGGTAACCTTCCTTTTCTGACCCCTGATCACCGCCCAGATGAGGAAGGCCATAAAGGCGGCCAGGAAAATAGCTACGTACACGATCAGACTTTTATCGAACTGCATGGATGCCTCGCTTTCGCTGAAAAGAATAAGCGAACCGATGACCAGTGATACTATTCCACCTGTCGTCAGTATACCATAGGCAGGTACAAAAATCTCAGTTATGAAGAGCCCGAACGCAAGCAGTATGAGCAGCAGTCCGGCCCAGCCCGCATTCAGTACACCCAGCGAGTAGAAGGCCAGGAAAAGACATATGCCTCCGATCACGCCGGGAAAGATCAGCCCCGGGTTGGAGATCTCCGTGATCAGCCCTATGGAGGCCAGTGTAAGCAATATATAGGCCACATTGGGATGGCTGATTACCTGCAGTATTTTTTCCACCAGCGTCATATCGCTTTTATTTACCGCTGCTCCTTCCGTGTTAATAATAGCCTCTCTGCCGTCTGCCAGCTCCACTTTTTTGCCGTTGATCTGTTTTATCACGCTGTCCAGGTCATCGGCCTGAAAATCGACAAGCTTTTTCTCAACTGCTTCAGAAGCAGTAAAAGACCTGCTTTCCTTCACGGCAGCCTCAACCAGGGCCGGGTCCCGTCCCCGTTTCTCTGCTATGCTCTGTATCCACGCCGCCGAATACTCGGTTGCTTTCTTCTGGACATCCTCGGGCATTTCCTCACCTACGCTTACGGGATGCGCGGCCCCCAGGCTGGTGGCGGGAGCCATTGCAGAGAGGTGGGCGGATATGGTGATGAAAGTGCCTGCCGAGGCCGCCCAGGCCCCATGAGGCGAAACATAGACGACAACCGGCACTCTGGCATTCATAATGCGCTCAACTATCCTTGAGGTGGAATCCAGCAGCCCACCAGGAGTATCAAGCGTAATAATGCAAACAGTGGCGCCGCTGTCCTCGGCCTCACCTATGCCACGATTGATATAGTCTGCGACTACCGGTACTATGTTGCCCTTTACCTGCAGCACGTGCACGCCCCCAGTCGACTGACCAGCGCTGCAGCCTGCTATGGAGAAAGCCAGGCCGACAAGGAACAGCGAAACGTATATTGTCCGGATGATCTTTCGTACAGTCATGCACATATTGTATAACAGACAGGGGCAGAAATATGAATAATTATTGAGAAATCCAATCCGATTGTAGCTGTGATACCATTAGTGTAGAATTATCCCGTTTTACAGGAAGGGAAAATAGTTATGGAAAGTCAGCGATGTAAAGGGGCGCGCGACCTGCTGCCGGATGACATGGAACGTTTCCGGCAGGTCGAAGATGCCTTTCGCAATTCTTGCTTGAACTGGGGCTACCGCGAAATAAGGACGCCTACCTTGGAATACATACACCTGTTTACTGCGGCGGGGACATTAACGCCCTCCATGCTGGGACGGGTCTACTCATTCCTCGATTGGGACGGCTGGGGAGGCGAGCGTGTGGTCCTGCGTCCCGACGGAACCATCCCTGCCGCCCGTCTTTACAGTGAGAACCTGGCGAACCAGAAAATAGCCCGCCTCTACTACATCACCAACGTCTTTGCATTTGAGGAAACAGGCCGCGAGAATCGGGAAAAATGGCAGTGCGGCGTGGAGCTCCTGGGCGATTGCGACCGGGCTTCGGACGCCGAGGTGATAGCCCTGGCATTGGAGATTGCAGGCGCGATGGGATTAACACAACCTGAACTGAAGCTGTCGCACGCCGGGATACTAAAAGCTCTCATCGGGGAGCTCAGATTGGACGGAGACAGCAAGGCCGCCCTTCTCGATGACATCCTGGAAGGCAACTGGCAGGCATTTGCCGGTGTTAAAAGCAAGAATAAGGAAGTGGTACAGGCTATCACCACTCTTATCAAGCTGAAAGGAAAGTCGAGCGGATTTCTGGCCAATCTCAAGGCCATGCCGGCCGTCTCCAAAAGTGTGAAGAAAGAGATCGACAGCTTCGCCTCCGTTACCGCTCTGCTTGATACAATGCAAATACGCTACTCTATTGACTTCACATCCATCAGGGGCTTTGAATACTACACCGGCCTTTGTTTCAAAATAACCTCGGATGGAGAAAGGATATGCAGCGGAGGCAGGTATGACAACCTGATAGGGCTGGTCGGCGGTCGGGATATACCTGCCTGTGGTTTCGCTTTCTATCTCGATACCGTTACCGCCAGGGTAAAACCATGGTCGCAGCAAAAAGCTGAGAAGACCGTGTCTATCAAAGCCGCAGGTGGGTCAGCCGCCGCAGTTAAAACGGCCTTTGAAGCTGCTGCAGCCATGCGAAAAGTCGGGCTTATCGCCGAACTCGATTTCTGCGGCAGTCAACTTCAGGCTCGATGGTCTGTTTCAATCAGCCCGCGGCCTGCAGCCATTACTGTGGTAGACAACTATAAAAAAACACGCAGAAAAGTGTCCACCGTCGGTGACGTTATCAACGTAATTGGAGGATTCAACAAGGTTGCCAGGTAAAACTAAAACGGATACCCGCCTGGCTTTGCCCAAGGGAAAGATGCTGGCCAGGACCTCTCTTTTCCTCTCCTCCATCGGTCTGGGCTTCGATAACTACAACTCGGGGACCCGCATTTATCGCATGCGTTCTCATGCCATGCCGGGTCTGACGGCCAAGATGCTCAATGAGCGGGATATACCCGTGCAGGTGGCAGTGGGCAACTACGATTTCGGCATCTGCAGCTCCGACTGGCTGCAGGAATTGCTGACCAGGTATCCGGCCAGCCGCGTCATGAAAATAGCCGACCTCGGGTATGATATCTCTGAAATCTATATGGCCTGCGCGCCCTCTTCGAACATTCCCTCCCGGATAGACCGCGACAGCGCTCCTGCCTGGCGCATAGTGACCGAATACCCGGCGCTGGCTGAGACTGCCGCATATAATATGCGTTTAAAAAGATATCGCATCTTCCCCTGCTGGGGTTCGACCGAAGCCTACCCGCCTGAAAATGCCGATTTCTCCGTGCTGCGCGTAAAAAATGAGGACGCGCTGCGCGGCTTTAATTTGAAGCCGGTGAAAAGAATTTGCAGCAGCAACGCCTGCATTATCGCCAACAGCAACAGCCTTCAGAGCAATGACTTCAGCAGTCTGCTGGAACGATTTGCTTCAGCTGCCAGTCAGAAGAATAAACCCTGGCTTGCAGAAGAAAAACCGACCTTTACAGTTAATAACAACCCCGCCGTCAGCAGCCGTGCCGGCAATATCTGGCTGGCGCTGGCCGACGGCCACCAGCAAATACACACGGAGGCTTTTCTTAAGAAGACCAAACTGGGGATTAAAGGATATTCGAAAAATGACCTGAGGCGTCGGCCTTCCTGTGATATCGATTGGCTCAGTATCAAAGTAATTCGCCCTCAGGACATGCCCCAGCAGGTCGCCAACGGCAACTTCGATCTGGCCATCACCGGGAGGGACTGGCTGCTGGATCATCTTTATCAGTTCCCATCCAGCCCCGTTGCTGAGATGGTCAATCTCGGCTTCGGCTGGGTGCGCATTGTGGCGGTGGTGAGTGAAAACGTGCCTGCGGATTCAATCGGATCATTGCGCAATCTTGTTGCGTCAGGCAAGATGGTACCGTTGCGTGTAGCCACGGAATACATCAATATAGCCGATAAGTATTTACGCGATAAGCACATCGCCCGTTACCGCGTCATACCCACCTGGGGTGCAACCGAGGTCTATCTGCCGGAGGACGCCGATATGCTGATCGAGAACACTGAGACCGGCCAGACACTGGCCCGGCACAAACTTAAAATTATAGACACGTTATTCGAGTCCACTGCCTGTCTGATAGGTAATAAACTCAGTCTGGAAGACCGCAGTAAAAGGGATAAGATCAATAAACTGATCAGGGTATTCCGGGAGGCGGTTGATAAAAAATGAAGTTGATAAGGGACTACCGGCAGGCTGCTAAAATCCTGCAACGAAGCATCAGTTACGATCCGGGCGGACGTGTTGAAACCGACGTGCGCAAAATACTTGAAAGCGTCAGGAAAGGAGGGGATAAGTCCCTTGTAGCGTATGCTGAACGTTTTGAAGGCGCCAGGTTGAAATCGCTCGAGGTTGCACCGAAGGAAGTTACCGCAGCCCTGACATCCATCGATCCGAACCTGATGAACGCCTTCAAGTTTGCGGCCGGGCGCCTGGTAAAGTTCCATCGAACATGCATGCGCAGGTACGGGCGCAGCTTTATAGAAGACGGCCTGGGAGAGCAGATACTTCCTCTCGAACGCGTGGGCCTTTATATCCCCGGCGGCACCGCCTCATATCCCTCCACGGTCCTCATGACCGCCATTGCAGCACGTGTGGCCGGAGTTAAAGAGATAATCATGGCTACACCCTGTGGAAAAGACGGGAAAGTGCCCGGCAATACACTGGCCGCGGCTTTTGTCTCAGGCGTTGACCGTATATTTAAAATCGGCGGAGCGCAGGCCGTGGCGGCCATGGCATTCGGCACTGAATCCGTACCGCGCGTGGATAAAATATGCGGACCGGGCAATATTTATGTTATGACAGCCAAGAAACTGGTCTATGGCCTGGTCGATATAGACGCCCTGCAGGGCCCCAGCGAGATAATGTTGATCGCCGACGGATCCGCTGATCCCTCTTTCTGCGCGGCCGACCTGATAGCGCAATCAGAGCATGATGCAATGTCCTCATCTATTTTCATTACCACTTCAGAAAGCCTGGCGGAGAAAGTTAGGTTGGAGACCAACAGTCAGCTGGCAAAACTCCGAAGGAAAACCATCGCCGACAGGGCGCTCAAATCTAACGGACTGATCATCATCGTTAAGACGCTTGAACAGGCTATAGAACTGGCCAACCTTTATGCGCCGGAACACCTGTCGCTCATGGTTAAAAACCAGCAGCGTTACATCAGCAAAATCAGGAACGCCGGCTGTATATGCGTCGGCCAGTATTCGCCGGTGGTTCTGGGCGATTATATAGCCGGACCCAGCCATGCGCTGCCCACCGGAGGCAGTGCCCGCTTCAGCTCGCCCCTGAACGTGCTTGATTTCCTTAAGATAAACAGTGTTATCGCCCTGGATGCGAGCTCGACCGGGAAGCTGGGGCAGGTCGCTGCTCTGATGGCTGATAGCGAGGGGCTGACCGCCCACGCCACCGCCGTCAGGATCAGGCTGAAAAAGAGAGGGCATAAATAAGCTCAACCAATTATTGCGGCGTAATATATGATCAGAGTACATCGCGGCAACTTCCTGTACACCCTTAACAGCATCCGTCAGAGCCTTTTCAATTACCTGGAATCCGAGCTGAGCAGACTCGGCATCAGCGGCATCGCTCCCTCGCACGGCGACATCCTTCACATACTGGACAGGAAGGGCATCCTCCACCTTCGCGATTTAACCGAGCTGTCCCTCAAGGATAAGTCCACAATCACGGCGGTCATCAGCCGCCTGGAAAAAAACGGCTATGTTACCAGGGTGAGGGACGGCAATGACAAGCGGCTGGTGAATATTCAGGTCACGGAGAAAGCCGCCGGAATTAAACCGGCCCTGGAAAAGATATCCGAAAAAATGAACGCCCGGCTCTTCGAAGGCCTGAGTGCGGAGGAAAAAAACACCCTCTTTAAACTCATGACCCGGATCAGCCACAACGTAGACAAATTGTAAATCGCCTGCCGACCCCTCTCTAACATTTACACCGTTTCTTATGCATGCTAAAATAGTTTTATACAAAACTATTTATTATTACTTCGGAGGAGGCCCCCCATGAGCGCTGAATACCAGGCCATAGACGTTTGGATGCAACATCCCACCATGAGATTCGGCAATCACCAGATGTTCGATTCATTGAGGCGGTGGACCGGCCAGGAGAAGCTCACCTCGGAGTTGCCCCTTGACCTGACTATCAGCATGATGGACCAGGCCCATGTCTCGAAGGG
>CAZDXZ010000028.1:0-1627 GCA_964509615.1 uncultured Dehalococcoidales bacterium | reverse complement strand
TAATCTGCGGACACATCGGCTATCCCTGGACCACGGAGATGATTGCCGTGGCCACCAAGCATGAAAACGTTTATATCGATACATCGGCCTACGTTGCCAAAAGGTTCCCGCCAGAACTAATAGTCTATATGCAAAAAAACGGTAAAAAGAAGGTCATGTTCGGCACCAATTACCCTATGATCACCGCAGCCATGTGCCTCAAGGACCTGGATGGGCTTCAGTTGGCGGATGAAGTGAAGAGGTTATTCCTGTCTGAAAACGCCGTGCGTGTTTTCGGTCTTTAGATTCGAACCTTGCCTCATCCACGTCATTGCTAGGCCGAAGGCCGCGGCAATCTGGTGCCCCCGCATTACCGCACAGGATTGCTTCGTCGCTGTGCTCCTTGTATCTTCCATTGAAGGTATAACCGTAAGGCACGGTAGGCCGTGTGCTCCTGGGTCGCACAGAGACCGTTTGCGAGCTCGCAATGACGTTTGCATGCACCGGTCACCTGCGAAATGGTAGAATGTGACCGCTGTATTTTTGACACAGACGAATACAGGTATGCTACAAAATGCTTAACTCACAAGACGTGGAAAAAATGATACGCAGCGGGCTCAAAGGCATGAAATCCTATACGCCGGTCGATCCGGTTGATGTCCTGGTGGGCCGCGCCGAGGTGCCGCAGGGGGAAACTGCCAAGCTGGACGGCAACGAAAATCCCTACGGCTGCTCTCCGCGTGTTCAGAAGGCGCTGGCCCGATTCCAGGATTATAACCGGTACCCTGATCCGGACCAGAGGGATGTGCGCAGGGCCCTGGCAGCCTACGTAGGTGTAAAAGCACAGTCGATTGTAGCCGGCGCCGGTAGCGACGACCTTATCGATATTATTTTACGGCTGTTTATCGAGCCGGGAGACCGGGTCATCAACTGTCCGCCCACCTTCGGTATGTACCCTTTCTGCACCATGATTGCAGGAGGAGAGGTCATAAAAGTGCCCCGCAGGCCGGACTTCTCGCTCGATCTGCCTGCCATAAAAAAAGCAATCGGCAGCAGAACCAAAATAATTTTTATAGCATCTCCTAATAATCCCAGCGGAAATCGAACAGAGGAAAGGGAGATCAAGGACCTGTTATCCGGGGACCTGATGGTGGTGGTCGACGAGGCCTATGTCGAATTCAGTGGCGGCTCGCTGGCGCCACTGGTGTCGCGATATGCCAATCTCGTCGTGCTGCGCACGTTCAGCAAGTGGGCGGGCATAGCAGGCCTGAGGGCCGGCTACGGCATCTGCCCGGCCAATATCGTTCCCTATATGATGAAGATAAAGCAGCCGTATAACATCAACATGGCCGCTTATGTAGCGATCCTCGAATCGCTGGCCGATATCGATTACCTGCAAAAGACCGTAAAGGACATGGTCAGCGAGAGAGATGTTCTCTTCAACGCACTGAAGCAGTTCAAATGGCTTAAACCTTATCCTTCGCAGGCCAACTTTGTCCTCTGCGCCGTGCTTGACCGCAGCGCCAGAGATACCTATATGGGGCTGCAGAAGAAGGGCATCTTTATCCGCTATTTCGAAACGCCCGAATTGAAAGACTATATTCGTATCAGCATCGGGCGTCCGGAAGATACGCGACGTGTGATTGCC
>CAZDXZ010000027.1:0-18499 GCA_964509615.1 uncultured Dehalococcoidales bacterium | reverse complement strand
CCCCACTTGTTGCGGTTATTGGTGGCTCCGATGTGGGCGACCGAGGCCGGGTTAAAGAGGGGATCCAGGTCCCTGATAATGTCTTTGTTCATATTGTCGGCCCTCGCAATCGTTTAACTTCAAACAGTCCGCGCCATAAAGCAAAAAATGCCTTGAGATTCAAAGCATCATGCTATATAATAACACCCCGGCAGGTGTCCTACAAATTCAATTCGTTCGTCATCCGATTATGCACATACGATCTTTTTTACGATGCCTGCGACTAATTTCATAAGGAGCGAAAGATGATAAAAACCCGCATGACCGAGCTGTTCGGATGTAAACACCCCATCATGCTGGCAGGTATGAACTGGGTCACCACTCCGGAACTGGTTGCAGCGGTCTGTAACGCAGGCGGACTGGGTATATTCGCCACGGCCAGGTGCACGCCCGAGGAGACGAGAAAGAACATCCAAGAGATCAGGAAGCTGACCGACAGGCCTTTCGGCATTAACGAGCTGCTGATCCTCGGGCAGGTGGCGCGCGACACCATCCAGGTGGCCATCGAGGAGAAGGTCCCCGTAATCAACTATACGCTGGGCAAGCCCTGGTTCATCGACGACGTGCATAAATACGGCGGCAAGGTGATCGGCACCACCGCCTTCGTCAAACACGCTATCAAGGCGGCCGAGCTGGGATGCGACGCCATCATCGTCACCGGCGCCGAGGCCGCCGCTCACGGTGAAGAGGCCTCCACTCTGGTCATGCTTCCCATCGTCGCCGGCAAGGTCAAAATACCCATCATATCGGCCGGCGGATACGGCGACGGCAGGGGACTGGCGGCAGCGCTGTCGCTGGGCGCCAGCGGCGTCTCCATGGGAACCCGCTTTGCCCTGACCAAAGAGAGCATGGTGCACGAGAACTTCAAGCAACTCTGCCTCAAGGCCGGCGAGAACGACACGATCGTAAGCACCAAGTTTGACGGCATGCGCGGCCGCGCACTCAAGACCCCCGTTACCGAACGTATCGCAAAGGGCGGATTCCCGCTGGCTGATGCCTTCAGGGGCGCCTACGAGACCAAGCAGCTGTTTAACCTCAGCTGGCCGAAGTTCATCGGCATGAGCTTCGCCATGATGGGATCGGACGATGAGCACCCCCTGTGGGTGCAGGCTCGCCAGGCTGCCGGCTACCGCCGCCATACCATGGCCATCTACGACGGCAACACCAAAGAGGGCATCTACTTTGCGGGACAGATACTGGGCGCCTGCAACGATGTGCCCACGGTGGCCGAGCTTGTGGACAGGATCATGGTGGAAGCCGAGGCAACCATCAAGAACAGCTATTCCATGCTGGCCTGAGCATCAAATCAGCTAATTAAAAAGGGGAAGCGATATCGCTTCCCCTTTTATTTTCACGTTCAAGTGCGACCTTATTTCAGGCGTGAGCCCTTGAGCAGGGCCTCCGCATCTTTGACCATGCGGTCCAGCAGCTCCTTGCAGGTGATCACATCGTGGATGAGGCCGATGGACTGTCCAACCGGCATCAGCCCGGCCTCGATGTCTCCCTCGTCCCAGATAGCGGTCTGGCGCAGGCCGGACAGGAAAGGCGCCAGCTCATTAAGCGTGGCATGCTTGGCTTCCATGTCCTGTATCTGCTTGAGTATATCGTTCTTCATTGCGCGTCCCTGGAACCCTATAGTCTTGCCATAGAGCATGGTCTCGAACTCGTGGCGTTTGACCAGCTCCTGCTTCACCTTTTCATTCATGCGGCACTCTTTAGTCGCCATGAACCTGGAGGCCATCATGACGCCTTCAGCGCCAAGCACGATGGCCGCAGCCAGTGTCCTGCCGTCGGCGATGCCGCCGGTGGTGATGACCGGGATTTTGACGGTTTCAGCCATGCGCGGCGTGAGTACCATAGTGGTTACATCGTCCATCAGGGGATGTCCGCCTTCCTCCACGCCTGCTGCGATGACGGCGTCATATCCGGCATGCTCGGCATGGACGGCATGCCTGACAGATCCGAGCTTGTGAATGAATTTGCATCCGGCGTCATGCCCGCGCTTGATAGCATCGGACCCGAAGAATTTATCCACCGGCGTGCCCGAGATCTCGAAGGCCGGCACCTTCTCGGCGATGCAGGCGTCGAACCAGTCCTGGTACATCTCCTTGGTTATACGAAAAGACGGCAGCAGGGATAGATTCACGGAAAACGGCTTGTCCGTTTTTTCCCTGACCTCCCTGATAGCCTGGCGCATCTCCTTACCATCCTTGTAATTGGCAGCCGTGATGTTCCCCAGGCCGCCCGCATTGCTGATGGCCGCGCACAGATCGGGCTTGCACAGCCACATCATACCGCCGCACATTATGGGGTGCTTGATTCCGAACACCTGGGTCATTCTGGTTTTCATCTCTCTTCTCCTCTGACAACCGATGTAAGATTTGGGCGATTATAACACACGGATTAGCTTAAGGTAAAGTTGACTAACCAATCAATCATTTTGACAAGCGCAGTAATTTTTGAGATTATTACCGTTCGGAAATACTGATTAATTATGGAGGTTTGAACTCGTGAAAACCAGAATAACGGAGCTCTTCGGAATAAAACACCCCATCGTGCTGTCGGGCATGGCCTTTGTCAGCCTGCCCAAGCTGGTGGCAGCGGTCAGCAACGCGGGAGGGCTGGGCATTTTCAACAGCGTGGCGAACTCTCCCGACCAGCTCAAGGGGATCATCCAGGAGATCAAGACGCTTACGGACAAACCCTTCGCCATAAATGTCACCCTTATCTTCCCCAACGGAAAAGAGAACGCCGAGGTGGCCCTGGCAGAGAAGGCCCCTATTATCAACTTCGCCCTGGGTAAAGGCGACTGGATCATCAAGCAGGCGCATACCTACGGCGGCAAGGTTATATCCACCGTGGCTACCGAACGCCACGCCATCAGGGCAGCCGAGCAGGGCGCCGATGGAATTATCGTCACCGGGCACGAAGCCGCGGCACACGGCGGCGACGTGGGCGGCATGGTGCTGCTGCCCCAGATAGCCTGCAAGGTAAAGATACCCATCATCTCCGCCGGCGGATACTGCGACGGGCGCGGGCTGGCTGCGGCACTGGCGCTGGGCGCCGATGCTATCGCCATGGGCACACGTTTCGTGGTGACACAGGAATGCGACGTGCACCCCAACATCAAGCAGGTCGCACTGAAGACCCAGATGGAAGAGACTATTTATTCGGCGGGAATCGACGGGCTGCCCGGCCGCTGGTATGCCAATAAGAAGGCGCTCGAGATGGCCAACAGCAAGACCTCCTACATGGACGCCCTGAAGGCCGGCTGGGCGATGAGAAAACAGGTGGACACGCCTGTCTGGAAGCTGCTGGCCGGTAGCCTGAAGAACCGCGGAGTCCAGCAGCTGGCGCAGCAGGCCATCGGCATCGACGCGCTTGGCAAGATACTGGACGAGGGCGACCTCGAGAACGGCGTGGTGCCCTTCGGCCAGGTCGTGGGCCGCGTCCGCGATTTGCCCACCTGCAAAGAGCTGATCGAGCGTATCGTAGCCGAGGCGGAGCAAAATATCAGGGGTCTTCAGGCCAAGCTTTAGATTGCCGCAGGTAAGCAACGCCATTAGTCAGGGACAGGCCCGCGGGCCTGTCCCTGATTTTTTTATTCCGAGGCGGTTTTTCCCCTCATGGCGCTTCATTGTGCTAATATCTTTATGTGTTTTGAGCATTATTTTGCGGGAGGACTACAATGACGCAAAGTACAGACACCCTCCAGCTTGACAGATTTTACAGGACAGTTGCGCTTAAAGACGGATCGGTCCTGCACCTGCGGCCGATACTGCCCGACGACGAAGACAGGCTTATGTCCTTCTTCCTGCGCCTGAGCGGGCGCACCATCTACCTGCGCTATCACCACGTGCTCACCAACCTTTCACGAGAGGAAGCGCACCAGTATACGTTGATTGATTATGACAATACCTTTGCCGTGGTGGGAATACTGGGAGAAGGCCCGGAAGAGAGCATCATAGGCGTAGGCCGCTACTGGAGGCTTTCGCAGCCCGATAAGGCTGAGATCGCCTTTATCGTAGAAGACCCGCACCAGCGCAAAGGAATCGGGACACACCTGCTGGAGCTGCTGGCCGCGGGCGCCCGCGAGCACGGTATAGGCATCTTCGAGGCAGAGGTGCTGCCGGAAAATACCGATATGATCGATGTTCTGCAGGACAGCGGCTTCAATCAGCTCGATAAAATTACTGAATCGCACGGCTGGAGGGGCATCTACAGCATAGCCCCAACCCCTCAGCAGGAGCAGAAGTCGGCGGAGCGCGAGAGGGTCGCCTCCATCGCCTCAATACGCAAATTTATGTTCCCCAGGTCCATCGCAGTTCTCGGCGCGTCCAATAAGCCGGGTATCGGCAACGCGCTGGTCAAAGACCTGATTAAGAACGAATACAACGGCGTTATCTATCCGGTCAATCCCAGGGATGAGGTAGTATCATCGATCAAGGCCTACCCATCCGTTCTCGATATCCCCGGGCAGGTTGATATGGCCATTATAGCTGTGGCGGCGGAGAGGATACAGCCGTTAATCGAAGAATGCGGCAGGAAGGGAGTGAAAAGCCTGGTCATCATCACCGCCGGATTTTCCGAGATGGGCGGAGAGGGCACGGAGAGGGAAAGGAAGCTGCTGAAAACAGCCGGGGCATACGGCATGCGTATCATCGGCCCCAACTGCCTGGGCATCCAGAACACCCATCCCAACGTCAACATGAACGCCAGTTTTGCGCCGATCTACCCGCTGCACGGCAGGACCGCCTTCGGCAGCCAGAGCGGCGCGCTGGGCGGCGCCATCATCAGCTACGCCATCCAGATTAACCTGGGCCTCTCAAATTTCGTCAGCATCGGCAACGGTGCGGACGTGACCGGCAACGAGCTGCTTCAGTACTGGGCTGAGGACCCCGACACCAATCTGATACTTCTTTATCTGGAATCATTCGGTAATCCGCGCAAATTCGCACGTATAGCGCGGGAGACCACCCTCAAGAAACCTGTTGTGATAGTAAAAAGCGGGCGCTCGGCGGTGGGCGCGCGCGCGGCCGCGTCGCATACGGGCGCACTGGCATCCGATGATACAGCCACCACCGCGCTTATCAAGCAGACCGGTATGCTCCGCTGTAATACGCTGGAGGAGCTCTTCGATACCGCTTTGCTGCTTTCGAACCAGCCCGTGCCTAAAGGCAACAGGGTCGCTATTCTTACCAACGGCGGAGGCGCAGGCATAATGGCGGCCGACGCCCTGGCCTCCTACGGCTTTCAATTGCCTGTCCTCCCGCAAAAGGCCAGGGACGCCCTTAAATCATTCCTGCCACCCAAGTCCAGCTATATGAACCCCATCGATACGACGGCCGCCGTATCCCCCGACCAGTACCGCCAGGCGCTCAATGTAATACTTCAGCAGGATATAGACGCTCTCATCATCATCTATATCCCACCCATGGAGTTCATGATCGAGCTGATGCGCGGCGTGATACGCGAGATGGCGCCGGCTTTCCGTGCCAAGGGCATACCGGTGCTGGCCAACTTCCTCGGGCTGGAATCGCGGCTGGTGGTGGGCTCCAAAGAGGAGGGTTATGTCCCCACCTACGTCTTTCCCGAGTCTACCGCGCATGCGCTGTCTAAATCGTACGAATACAGCGAGCGGCTCAAACGTCCCATGGGAAATATCGCCTCATTTAAAGATATTGACAAGGACGGCGCTGAAAAGGTGATACAGGGAGCCCTGGCACGCGTGGATAAGGGGCCGGTCTGGCTGGACACGGCGGAGATAGTTAAGCTCTTCTCAGCCTACGGTATCAAGTTTGCCCAGTCGGGAGTCGCCACGAATGCACAGCAGGCGGTCAAAATGGCCGACAGTATCGGCTACCCGGTTGCGCTGAAGCTGTTCTCGTCTACTATCTCCCACAAGACCGATGTGGGCGGCGTGATGCTCAATCTGGGCTCGGCGGCCGAGGTAAAGAAAGCCCACGGCCAGATCGAGCAGAATTTGGATAAGATATCCCGCAGGTCCGAGATGCATGGTGTAACGGTGCAAAAGATGCTGACCGGAGGCGTTGAGCTGATAGTGGGCGTCACCGAGGATAAATTCTTCGGTCCGCTGATAATGTTCGGCCTGGGCGGCATCTACACGGAGTTGTTCAAAGACGTGGATTTCAGGATACATCCCCTGACCGACTACGATGCGCACGAGATGCTGGCCTCATTCAAAGCGCATAAGATACTGGATGGCTGGAGGGGTGCGCCGCCCTCCGACACAGCCGCTATAGAGGACGTGCTTCTCAGGGTATCGGCAATGATTGAGGATATCCCTGAAATCAAGGAACTCGACCTCAATCCGCTCATAGCCATGCCCGTGGGACAGGGATGCGTGGTGGCGGATGCCAGAATATCCGTCTCACCGATTTCTGTATAATATGGGCGTATAAGCCTGCAGAGCCCCTCTCAGGAGGAGGAGAACAACGGTGATGGCGGACCTGGATAGTAGAAGCTTCGAGAAATATTCGATCAGTGTAGCGCTCAAGGACGGCTCCAGCCTGCACCTGCGGCCTATACTCATGTCGGATGAGGAAAGGCTGCTGGCGCTTTTCAGCCGCATGAGCAAGCAGACCATCTACCTGCGCTTTCATCATGTCCTCTCGCACATGTCCAGGGAGGAGGCCCGCCGCTTCTGCACGGTAGATTACGAGGATACCTTCGCTCTGGTCGGCACGCTGGGGGAAGGGTCCGAAGAACGCATCATCGCAGTCGGACGCTACGCCAGGCAGCCGGGCGCCAACCGGGCCCAGATAGCCTTCGAGGTCGAAGACAAGTACCAGGGACTGGGCATCGGCACACACCTGCTGGACCAGCTCGCTTATACCGCCCGCGACAAGGGCATAAACACCTTCGAAGCCGAGGTGCTGGCGGAAAACAAGGACATGATGAATGTCCTTATAAACAGCGGCTTCACCATGCAGCGGCAATATCAGGGAACCACGTACGTGGGTCTGCTCGATCTTGCCCCCACAGAGGTGGTGGAGCAGAAATCGTTCGAGCGCGAGAAGTTCACATCCATTGCCTCCCTGCGGGCCTTTCTCAACCCGAAGTCTGTGGCGGTTATCGGCGCTTCCCGGAGGCCCAATACCATCGGCAACTTCGTCTTCCGCAACCTCATCCAGCAGGATTTCAAGGGTGTTGTCTACCCGGTCAATCCCAACGCCGAAGTGGTGGCAGCCATCAAGGCTTATCCTTCCATACTGGATATACCGGGCGACATCGACCTGGCCATCATCGTCGTGCCGGCCGATAAGGTCCAGCAGGTCGTGGAAGAGAGCGCGCATAAAGGGGCCAGGGGTGTGGTTGTATTATCCTCCGGATTCGCCGACATCGGCGGGGAAGGCCTGGAGCGGCAGAATAAGCTGCTCACGACTATTCGTAGTTACGGCATGCGCATGCTCGGGCCCAACTGCATGGGTATGATGAATACCAGCCCAGAGATCAATCTGAATGCCACCTTCGCCAACATAGTGCCGCCCCACGGCAACATAGCTTTCGCCACGCAGAGCGGTGTGCTCGGCTCCGCCATCCTGATGTACGCAACCAGCCTCCATATCGGCCTCTCGACCTTCGTCAGTATAGGCAACCGGGCGGACATATCCAGCAACGAGCTGCTCCAGTACTGGGAGGACGATCCTGAGACGGATGTCGTTCTGCTTTACCTGGAAACATTCGGCAATCCCAGAAAATTCACACGCATAGCCCGCAGCATTACAGCCAAAAAACCGGTCGTTTCATTGACCGGCAACCGCGGCAATATCCAAAAGAGGACCATTACCTCGCATACGGGCGCCATGGCCACAGACCAGGCAGCCACCGAGGCGCTCTACAAGCAGGCGGGTATACTAAGGGTTGATACGCTGGAGGAACTTTTCGATACCGGCAACCTGCTGGCCAACCAGCCGCTGCCGCAGGGCAACAGGGTGGCTATTATATCCAATGCAGGCGGACCGGCGCTGCTGACGGCCGAGGCCTGCAAAAGCAGGGGTATCGACGTGCCGCCGCTTTCGGACGGGTTGGCTCAACAGCTTAAAACTTTCCTGCCTACGCGGGCATATATATCTAATCCCCTCGATATGTCGCCCGAGGTATCGATAAACCAGTACGGACAGACCCTCAAGCTGCTGCTGAAGGACCCGGGCGTGGATATGGTGGTCGTAATTTTCATACTGCCCATCCCCAGGCTCTCGGAGGAGTTCGATACGATGATCCGCGAGGTCGCTCCGCTGTATCGAGAATCCGGCAAGCCGCTGGTAACCTCCATCCTGGGAACACGCGGATCAGGTATCAGTCTCAGTCCGAACGATATGAAGCTCGTGCCGTCCTTCGCTTTTCCTGAATCGACGGCCGGGGCGCTGGCAAGGTCGGTGGAGTTCAGCCAGCGGCTTAAAAGGCCGGCCGGTAAAATCCCAGAGTTCACAGATATCGACAAAGAGAGGGCCGACCGCATCATCGCTTCAGCCATTGAAAAATCGGGCAGGAGCCAGGTCTGGCTGGATGCCGAGTCCATCCTGGGATTGTTCGAATGCTACGGGATCAGATTTGTAACGCTCAAGATCGCCAGGACCCCTCCAGAGGCAGCATCAGCTGCTGAGAAGATTGGATTCCCTGTAGCGGTCAAGATACTCTCACCATCAATCACCCAGAAGACTGAGGTCGAAGGCGTGATACTGGACTGCCGTTCAGCCGACGAGGTGAAGAAAGCCTTCGCCCGCATCAGGGAGAACCTGGAGGGGGTGGGCAAGAGCGCCGAGATGGAGGGCGTGATAGTACAAAAAATGGTGCAGGGCGGAGTTGAGGTGATCGTAGGTGTCACACAGCACCCTGCCTTCGGTCCTCTTGTGATGTTCGGCCTGGGCGGCGTATATGTGGAGCTTTTCCAGGACGTTATTTTCAACATCCATCCGCTGACCGATACAGACGCGCACGAGATGATCAAATCGGTCAAAGCCTACCAACTGCTGGAAGGCTGGAGAGGATCAAAGCGCGCCGACATCCCGGCTATCGAGGAGCTGTTGCTCAGGATCTCGGCCATGGCGGAGAATCATCCGCAGATACTGGAGATGGACCTGAATCCGGTCAAGGTACTGCCCGAAGGCCAGTTCTACCTGGTGGTGGACGGACGCATCCTAGTCAGCAAAGAGCAAGAATAGATCAGTAAGTCGATACGTTCAGCTCTTCCATTTTGCCGGTCACCATGAACACAACGCGTTCGCATATATTGGTGACCCTGTCGCCCGTCCGTTCCAGATTATGGCCGACCCACATCAACCTGGTGGCCCTGGTAATGGTGCGGGGGTCCTCCATCATAAACGTGAGCAGCTCCCTGAATACCTGGTCGTAGAGCTGGTCTATCTCGTCATCCTCCGGTACGATTTTGCGGGCCGCCTCTGCATCATGGATGATGAATGCATTAAGGCTGCGGTGCAGCATATCGATGACTTTGTCGTTCATACGCGGCAGGTCTATCAGCGGCTTGAGCGGCGGCTCGTTGCCTATCATTATCACGATCTTGGCATTTCCGGCCGCATGATCTCCCATTCTCTCCAGGTCCTGCACGATGAATAGAATCGCGAGCAGTATCCTCAAATCGCTGGCCATTGGGGCCTGGCAGGATATAATGTCCAGCGCCTTTTCCTCGATCTCAAAACGCTTTTTGTTTACAGTTTTATCTTCGTCCAGCACCAGCCTGGCCAGGTTAAGGTCGCGTTCCTTAAGGGCCTGCATGGACCTTTCCAGCGCCTTCTCTATCATGCTCCCCAGGACAAGCACCTCGTCCTGCAGCTCCCGAAGATTCCTGTGATAAGATTCTCTCGGCATAATCAACCTCCTTTAACCGAAACGCCCTGTGATGTAGTCCTCGGTCCTCTTGTCCTTGGGCACTGTGAAGACTTCCTTGGTAGTTGCGTATTCTACCAGTTGTCCCAGCAGCATAAAACCCGTCCAGTCCGATACGCGGGCGGCCTGCTGCATGTTGTGTGTCACGATAACCACAGTGTAATCCTTCTTCAGTTCCAGCATCAGTTCCTCTATCCTCAAAGTCGATATAGGGTCCAGTGCCGAGCAGGGCTCGTCCATCAGTATCACTTCCGGCTCAATAGCGATGGCGCGCGCAATGCACAGGCGTTGCTGCTGGCCGCCTGACAGCGAGGCGCCGGGCTGATCGAGCTTATCTTTCACTTCGTCCCATAGGGCCGCTTTCTTCAGGCTGCGTTCCACCACATCCCTTAAATCCCTGTGCCGGCTCCAGAAACGCGTCAGGCTTATCCCCGAGGCCACATTGCCGAAGATCGACATTGTAGGAAAAACGCTGGCTTTCTGGAACACCATGCCTATACGGCGGCGGACCGCCACCGGATCTACCTGTTGAGCATAGATATCATAGCCGTCCATAAACACGCGGCCGGTCACCCTTCCGCCTTCCGATACCTCGTGCATGCGGTTAAGACAGCGGATAAAAGTCGACTTGCCGCAACCGGAAGGGCCGATCAGTGCTGTAATATGTTGGGCGCCGATACCCATGCTGACTTTCTGGATCACCTGCTTGCTGCCATACCAGGCGTCCAGCTCCTCGACCGTCAATTTGCATTTATCCGGCCTGTTTCTGCCGCTGCTTACACCGTCGGAAGCGCCGACGCTGACATTTTGGCCCAGTATGCTGTTTATCATTGCAGTGTGTCCTTTCTCGTATTTGCACAAGACATTTATTTCTTTCTCCTGCTGCTAACCAAACGCACGACAACGTTAATGCCGAGAACGAGTATCACAAGCAGGAAGGCGGCCGCCCACGCCTGCTGCTGCCAGTCTTTATAAGGAGACAGGGCGTAGCGGTATATCTGCAGCGGCAGAGCTCCAATGGGCTGGGTCAGCCCCTGCACGCCGAAGGCGCTGCCCAGTGCGGTGAAAATCAACGGCGCCGTCTCTCCCGCGATACGCGCCACGGCGAGCATAATGCCCGTGACTATCCCGGTAACGGCGCCGGGAACGATTACGCCCAGCGTTATACGCCACCTGCTGATGCCCAGTGCCAGCGCTGCCTCGCGTTGTGAATTGGGTACCAGCCTCAGGGACTCCTCCGCTGTGCGCGCCACCACAGGTATCATGATTATTGCCAGTGCAACGCCCGCGGAGAGGGCTGAGTAGGTGTGCATGGGACGCACCAAAATGGCATAGGCGAAAACGCCGACTATTATCGATGGTACGCCGGCCAGTATGTCGGCAGCAAAGCGTATGGCCGAGGCCGCCTTCGGCCCGGCGAACTCGGCAAGAAAGATGCCGGTCATCATGCCAACCGGCAGGGCGATGAGCGAGGCCAGCCCGACCAGTATGAATGTCCCGTAGATATCGTCCCGCATGCCGCCGCCGACCTCACCCACCGGCTTGGACGGCTGGGTTATGAAATCCAGGCTTAAATAAGATATACCGTTGACCAGCGTGTAACCCAGTATCAGGATAAGGACCAGTATCACAAAGGCGGTGGCGATTCCGCACAGAACCAGCATCAACCGGCTGAACTGTTTGCGCCTGAAATAACCGCTGCGCTCTTTCATTCGCCTGTCCCCCTGACGGAAACGGTGCGCCATACCAGCAGCCGGGCGATGATATTGACCAGCAGTGTGATGGCGAACAGGACCAGCGCCAGCTCGATCAGGCTGCCGATGTACAGGTCCCCGGAAGCTTCGTTGAATTCACTGGCGACTTTGCTGGCGATAGTGGCGCCGGGAGAAAAGAGCGAAGGCGACAGGGCATAGGCATTGCCGATAACCATGGTCACCGCCATGGTCTCGCCGAGAGCGCGGCCCAATCCCAGTATTACACCACCCACCAGGCCTGAGCGGCAATAAGGCAACACGGCCCTGGTTATCATCTCCCAGCGTGTCGCCCCCAGCGCCAGCATGGCCTCACGCTGGGTCAGAGGGACCGCGACAATGACCTCCCGGCTCACCGCCGTGATGATCGGTATGACCATGATGGCAAGTATAATTCCGGCTGAGAGAAAGCCCACCCCGAAAGGAGGACCCGAGAAAAGCGGCAGAAAGCCCAGGTTGCTGCCCAGCCATATCTCGATGGGATTCCTGATAAAGGGGACCATGACATACAGCCCCCACAGGCCGATAATCACGCTCGGTATGGCGGCCAGCATCTCGATCAGGAAAGAGCATGGCCTCCTCATCCATTCCGGGGCCAGCTCGCTTAAAAATATGGCGGAGCCCAGGCTGATGGGCACGGCTATAATCAGGCCGATCGCCGAGCTCAGCAGAGTGCCGTAGATGGCAGGCAGGGCGCCGAAAACCTCGTTGACCGGGTCCCACTCAACGGATGTAATAAAGGACAGCCCGAATTTCTGGATGGCCGGCCAGGCATCGATACCCAGGGCGATAAGCAGCGCAACCAGAATCGCCACCATCAAAATGCTGAAAAAAAGCGTCAGCCGGGTGAAGATGGTGTCGCCGACGCGTGCCCGGGCTGCGCTCATGATATCGCCGCCGGCTGCCGCCGCTGACCTGTCCGGTTTACATTTATTCATATTTTCAATCGCCTATTATAAACTGGATCAACGTGGAATGCAGGAAAGGCGGACCTTTCCCGCATTCCTGTTTAAAACAACCCCACCACCCGGTCAGCGGGTGATTAAGGGCTGTCCCTGATACTTAATTGAGAGAATCGCGTTTTCGGCCTTGGTCACCGTTGAACCGGCGAGGCTGGCATAGGTGAGCGGCTCCGTATATTTCTGGCCGTCATGTATGGCCCACCAGAGCATCTTGGCCAGTGCCTCTCCCTTGTCCTTATCCTTCTGGTTCACATACACCAGTATCCAGGTGAATCCGACAATGGGATAGGCTTCCGCATTGGACGAATTGGTCAGCATCACCTTCATGTCGTCGGGCAGCGAGATACCCTCCGCTGCCTTCGTAGTGGCTGCTAAAGAAGGTTCGACGAAGTTGCCCGCAGCGTTCTTGAGGCTGGCCCAGGCCAGCTTATTCTGTTCCGCATAGGCCAGCTCCACGTATCCTATGGAGTTAGGTATCTGCTGGACCTGTCCGGCAACGCCGGCATTGCCTTGCCCGCCGATATCGCCGGGCCATTTCACAGCTTTGGCATTGCCGATGCTGGACTTGAAGTCCGAACTGACCTTGCACAGGTAATTAGTGAAGATGTAAGTCGTGCCCGAGCCGTCCGAGCGGAAGACCACCGCTATGGCCGCGTCGGGCAATTTCAAACCGGGATTGATCGACGTTATGGCCGGGTCGTTCCATTTTGTTATCTTTTTAAGATATATATTGGCCAGTACATCGCCCGTGAGCTTGAGTTGCCCCGTGCTGATGCCGGAAAGGTTGTAGATCACCGCCACGGAACCGCTGGTCATGGGTATGTGTAAAATGGGTCCGTTCTTTGACTCAGCCTTGGCTGTCTCGGCATCTGTCATTATCCCATCGGTGGCCCCGAAATCAACCGTGCCCTCGGTTATCTGGCTGATACCTCCGCCCGACCCGATGGGCTGGTAATTCACTTTTACGCCCGTCAGCTTGTTGTACTCATCGAACCACTTGGTATAAAGGGGGGCCGGAAAGGTGGCGCCTGCGCCATTCAGGTTGATCGATTTGGCCGGCGACGTCGAAGCAGCAGGGCTGCCCGACGGAGCAGCGCAACCGGCAAACGCCACTGCCGCGGTCAGAATCGCCGCTACGGTACCTGCAAACCAGTTTTTACTCCATTTAATCAATCTGTGCTCCTTCAGTCAGTTATTTTCAGTGGCATATGCATCTGCCACCGATAGTAGTTTAGCTCTACTGTATAAAAGGAGGATTAATCGGATGTTAAATTTAGGTTAAAACCTGCTGGTTTATCAGGAGACGAATGGTAGTGTGAAAAAGAAGGTGGAACCCTTACCCTCCACGCTCTCCGCCCATATCCTGCCGCCGTGAGCGGTGATGATATGGCGCGAAATGGCCAGCCCCAGACCACTGCCCTCATCATCCCTGGCCTTGTTGACCTTATAAAAACGTTCGAAAATGCGCGGCAGCTCATCGGCCGCTATGCCTATACCCGTGTCGCTCACTGAAAACAACACCTCGCCTTCCTGCTTTTTAACCCGAACGGATATCGAACCTCCGGGATCGGTAAATTTGATGGCGTTGTGTATTATGTTCAGTAATACCTGCTCAATCCTGTATTGATCGATTACAAGATCAGGCAGGCCCTCCTCAATTTCCAGAACTATTTTCAGATTCTTTTTATCCGATTGCGCCTGAAGCCGTTGAACCACCTGTTTGGTAAGCGCGTCGATTTTCAATGCGTCCCGGTTCAGCAAGACCTCATCATTCTCCATCCTGGCGAGCTCGGTCAGCTCATCCGTCATGCGCGCCAGTTTTTCGGCTTCTATATCTATTTTGTGCAGGAAATCCTTGTAAACCTCGCCATCCGCCGGTGCTCCATCCGCCAGTGTTTCCGCAATCAGTTTAATGGAGGAGATGGGGGTCCGGAACTCATGTGATACATTGGAGATGAAATCCCGGCGTATCTCCTCCAGGTGACGTTTCTCGCTCAGGTCTTTCACGATCACTATATAGCTGTGGCTTTCGGTATCCGGGCTGACCTTTAAATCCAGGTACTGGTTTTTCCCCCGTATCTTGACCGAAGCAGATTGCGGACGGCCGGTGCTGATGCATTTCTTAACCAGTGCGTCGCATTCATAGTCCCTGACAGCCTCGATGAATGACATGCTCCTGTTCTGATCGCCTGCAACTTCGAACATGTGTGCAGCGGCCCGGTTCATGTACAGTATCTCACGGCGCTCACCGAGCACGAATACACCCTCTTCGATCAAAGACAGCAGATAGTTGAAGCCTGTATCGGACATCTCTCCAGACCGCCTTTATTCAGCCGGTAAATTTATACCCGTACCCTCGCACTGTCAGCAGGTATTGCGGATTATCCGGGTCCCTTTCCAGCTTGCGGCGCATCCACCGCATATGTACATCAACAGTCCTGTCGCTGCCGATGTACTCGTAACCCCAAACACTCCTCAGTATCTGCTCCCTGCTGAAAACCTGACCGCGGTTGCTGAGAAGAAATACCAGCAGCTCAAATTCTTTGGGGTTAAGTTCAACCCTTATTCCATTCCTGACCACTTCGTGCTTCTTCAGATCAACCCTGATATCACCGGCCTCAAGGAACCCGCTGGCTGCTGCGGCAGCCGTTCCAGTATCCTTTGCAGCTTCAGAACGCCTCAATACGGCTTTGATCCTGGACAGCAGTTCGCGCATGCTGAAGGGCTTGGTGACGTAATCGTCGGCGCCGAGCTCGAAGCCCACCACCCTGTCCACTTCCTCTGTCTTTGCCGTCAGCATGATGATGGGCACCTGTGACTCACCGCGGATTATCCTGCATACCTCCATACCGCTCATTACCGGCAGCATGATATCAAGTATGATCAACTGGGGCTTGTTGCTGCGGTGCTTCTCGAGCGCTTCGGCCCCGTCGATGGCCGTCAATACAGAGTAACCTTCCTTTTTAAGGTTGTACTCGAGCAGCTCCCTCAGCGTACTATCATCTTCAACAACGAGAATGCTTCCACTCATGGCGCCACCGGATATCGCGGCTTAATGTTTTCAGATAAGCATAAAACAAACACTCGCAGCATTACAACCGCTGCGAGTGTTTACAGTGCCTTATAACCGGGCGCTTATGCTAAATAGTGAATCAGCTTGCGGCTGCGGCTGGGATGCCTGAGCTTGGCCAGTGCCTCTTTTTCTATCTGCCTGATCCTTTCCCGAGTCAGGCCGAACTCGTGCCCGACCTCTTTGAGGGTCAATCCCTGCTCGTTATCCAGGCCGTAGCGCATCTCGATGATCTTGCGCTCGCGGTCCGTCAGCGACGACAGTACGTCCCTGAACTGCTGCCTGAGCATGCTGTTGGCCGCTTCGTCCTCCGGCGCCGGATTGACTTCATCCTGGATGAAGTCGCTCAGCTGGCTCTCATCATCGCCAATAGGTATATCCAGCGATACCGGCTCCGCATAAAGGACGCTCACCAGCCAGTCTATCTTGTCGGTCTCCACCCCCATTTCGGTGGCGATCTCATCACTGGTCGGCTTTCTCCCTAGCTTCTGCAGTAGTTTCTGGCGGGCATTATTCATCTTGGTAATGGTCTCAACCGTATGCACAGGCAGCCGGATTGTCCTGGACTGGTCCGATATCACCCTGTTGATGGCCTGCCTGATCCACCAGGTGGCATACGTGCTGAATTTGAATCCGCGCCTGTAATCGAATTTCTCCACGGCTCGCATAAGGCCAATGTTGCCTTCCTGGATGAGATCGGAAAGAGGCATGCCGCGCGCCCTGTATTTCTTGGCCATGCTCAGCACAAGCCGAAGGTTGGCCTTGATCATGTGCTCGGCAGCCTCGTGGCCGGACCTCTTTATCGCTGCGAAGTGCCCCTGCAATTGCAGGTTAACGCTGTCGACGTACCTGGCGAATTCTGATTTGGCCGACGCATCCTTCAGCTCGGAAACGGTCTTAAATGCATGGTAGCCGTCAATAATCTGCCACGGTATCAGGCGGGTAACTATAGACAGCTCAGTTATATCCTGCAGCGCTTCCTCGGTTTCAATATGCGTGGCTTTAGCCGCGAACTGCACCGTCTCTTCACTGATCACATCATCGATGTGGGACCTCAGCGCGCTGTCATTTGCTTTGAGGGTGAGAGTAGCCGCACCTGCCGAATGGTGGCGCTTCAGCAGTTTCTCCATCAGGCTTGCATGGACCGCCAGGCGGGAAACCAGGAAACGTATTATCTCAACCTCGCGTGATTTCCTGGAAGCCGCGGCGGGCAACTGCTGTTCTACATGGGAGAGATAATTGGACAGCTCCATTCGGCTGCTCAGGACCCTCTCATCACTGGAGGTGAGCAGTTGAGTCTTGCTGCACTCAGCAATGTACAGGCTGACCGAGTCCTCGGAAAATTCGCTCCCCCTCCTGTCGTCAGGAAAAACAACGTCCTCGACATCCGTTTTGACGTACTTTGATTCCCCGGACCTCTGGCTGCTTTCCATCCCCTCTAACCCATAGTCTATATCCATCTTGTCCATGATTTTTACATCTTGTTTCATCTTGGCCATATCAATATCTCCTTCCGCTGACACCAACTTCGCGGAGCCTAACTATTCAACAACAAATTTGTGAATTCTTTATGAATTTTCAGCATAAATATATTAGTGTATACCGGTTTGCCCGTAAGCGACTTAGGTCGCAAATAGTAAAACGTACCCGATGGCAAAAAGGTTGCGGCGCGTAGTATCAGGTTTGCTGTTTGAGAAAAATGGGAGGGGTCACCCGGGGGCTGAGTCGGCCGTCAGCCTTCTAAAGCAACTATTTCAAACGGACACTGCAGCGCACCGGTGGCGCAGACGAGCTCGCAGTCAGTGCACCAGCCGCAGTTGTCAACTTCAAGTATAGCCACGGTATTATCGCTGAGCACGAGGGCGCCGCATTTGCATACGGTGACGCAAAGGCCGCATCCATCGCACCTGGCTTGATCAATTACGGGCATTATGGGCAATCGGTTCTTCTCCTGAGACGCATTAATCAGTTTTATATATTTTATCTCGTAATCACTCGGTATAATGTAACCTTTATCACCTCAATTCAGGCCTGCCAGCCTGTCCAGATAGCTCCTGTCCTTGATAACGATGCGGTGCCTTTCCAGGCTGATCGCTCCGCTGTCTTCCAGGCTCTTAAGGGACCTGCCCACAACCTCTCTGGCAGTTCCCGCCATGGCCGCCATCTCGTACTGAGTCAGTCTCTGGTAGCCTTCAGGCCCCGGAGTGGCATTCTGCAACAGTATCTTGGCCACGCGCCCGGTGACATTCTTAAAGGACAGGTCTTCCACCAGCGTTAATAGCAGTCGCGCCTGTTCCGCCAGGATATCCAGCGCATTTCGCGCGATCCTCCAGTTCTTCTCCATGACTGGCAACAGGTCGTTCTTGTGGATCCAGTAAACTATGGTTGTATTGCCCAGGGCCTGTGCGCTGTACGGACAGAAGCTGCCTCCGAAAACCGCTACGTCGTTGAACGACTCGCCCGGCCGCACTATCTTTATGATCTGCTCTTTGCCCTCGGATGAGGTCTTGTATATCTTGACCACGCCCGCATTGACAAAATGCAGGTTCTCCTGTTTATCACCCTCGCTTACGATAGTCTGTCCTTTAATGAAAGACTTGCTGGTGAAAAGGGGGGGCAGACCTGCCAGCCTGGCGCTTTCAACGCCGTTGAAGTAACTCAGATGGCTTATGTTTTCAATTGTGACATTCATTGCACTGACTTCTATACCTAAAAGTTACCAAATTATACCAGTACCCGCATCTTTATGAAACGGCGCCCATCCTTCCCGGGGCGCCCTGCATGCTCTACTTCAATGCAGTTTGACT
>CAZDXZ010000026.1:0-21557 GCA_964509615.1 uncultured Dehalococcoidales bacterium | reverse complement strand
CAGGGCGTAGTATCCGTAACGGATGTGTGGGTTCAACTCCCACCTTCGGCACCATTTTAAGCGCCTGTAGCTCAGTGGATAGAGCGCAGCCCTGCGGAGGCTGAGGCCGTGGGTTCAAGCCCCACCAGGCGTGCCACCCCAGGGCGATTAGCTCAGCGGTTAGAGCACCTGTCTTACACACAGGGGGTCACTGGTTCAAATCCAGTATCGCCCACCATTTGTTCCACGATCGTCCCAACAAAAGCCGTTCATTGGTGGATGAGGTATATGTCCGTGGCACAGGGAACGTCAAAGGGAGCGGCAAGAATTAGTTGGTTATCACTAGGATACTAATGACTGGCTCAAACTGCAGTTTTAGAGTGCCAGCAGAAGTTATTTATCTACGATGGGATGAAGTTGCAACTATGGCTTAATCAATGATTAGCTGATTGTATCACAGTTATTAAAGTGGAAATAGAAATCATTAGTATGCACACCGCACCTATACTAATAGGTACACTAAAATCTCCGACATTCATCAATGGTAGGAAGGCAATTATAACGAAAGGTGACCTTCCCCCGCGTTTAGCAGCACCTCATCTTAGAATCGGGTAGAGGATCATTGTATAAGCATACTCCAACGCCCTCAGTCTCCCAGACAGGGGGCACAATCAATGGGCACGTTTGTGACGCTGATTTGGTGATGAGGAGATACCAGACTTCCTGAGACTTGATCAGACATTGATGCTTAGCGCTTATTTATTAAGACAATAAAGTGTTTAACTTTTGCAGTACTTCATAAATGGTGCTCACGGGTAGCGAACAAATAATCTCAGCACGTCTCACACGCCAATCCATGTTTTTAACCTGATCAGACAGGATCGCTCCCTGCACTAGCAATCCGTCCGGCAGTAATACTTCGAATGGGTAGCCTTTAATTTGACTGGTGATGGGGCAAAATATCGCTAATCCGGTTTTATTATTGTAGCTGCCTGGAGAAAGAACTACGGCAGGTCTGCGTCCTGATTGTTCATGTCCCGCCTGTGGATTCAAGGTGATCCATACTATATCGCCACATTGTGGAATATAGTTTGAGGCACTCACCATGTTTCATTTCCCACAGCTTTGCCTGTATCTGTCTCATGGTGCTGATTATTTTTATTGATCTTCGACAAAAGTTGTTTCAGAGTGAACATGGGTCCAATCGAAGGTGCTATTATAAGTTTTCCATCTGATACCGATAGTTCAACAGGTGTTTCTTTTTGCAACCCTGCTTCGGAAGCGAAGGATTTAGGAATACGTAAAGCAAGGCTGTTTCCCCATTTCTGTATACGTGTTTTCAATTCAATCCTCCGCAGAAAAGTATCTACAATGAAGATACTTCTTTTATAGCCGCCTGTCAAGGTTGATACTGAGCGAAAGCATCAACTCAGAGATCGCGTGCGAGATGCTGTGGCAATCCAGCGTCAGGCCAGGCTGCAGAATTCACCCAGACTTCCTGCTGGATAGGTTGTAGCCGCCTTCGCCAGACGGGTCATTGCTTCAGAGACATCTCGTGCTTCGCGAGGAGCTCTTCGCGGTTCTGCCTCAGGTCCAATCCGGTCGGCGCCGAGGGATAAGGTTGACCGCTCATCAACCCTGTCCAAAGAATGCGATTATAGGCCGGGAAATCCATCTTGTCCGCGTCGCTAAAGTCCATCCCTTTGGTGACCTCTGCCCAGTATGCCGCGTCGTGCGTTGGTTTGGGCACTACCGTGCCGGTCGGCTGGGGAGGCAGCGGCAGTTGTGTATTGTAGAGAGCCGGTGAGGGAGTGGCGGTAAAGCTCCACTTGCGCGGCGTCGTGTTGAAGACATCAGCCATCGGTCTCCCTAGTGCGTCGTTCAGGTTCATCGGCGGGAGGCCCAGGACCATTTCTATCGTGCGCAAAAAGTCGATGGTGTTGTACTGCGTGGAGACCAGTGCACCCTGCTTCACATAAGCACCGACGATGTACGCAGGGCTGCGATGCGAATCGACGTGATCAGGTCCATCCTGGGAGTCGTCTTCAACGATAAAGATCAGCGTGTTGTCGGCGTATTTACTTTCTGCGATCTTTTGAACCAGCAGAGCAACCGCATAGTCGTTGTCGGCTTGTTGCAGCTCCGGGGTATTCACGCCGTCAATCGCGGTGGCAAAGTTTCCGGTGTGATCGTTCATTAAGCGGACCAGGCTTAACTGAGGAAGATCTTCTCCACCATTGACGTACCTGGTGTCGAACTCCCGCTCCCACTCCTTGAAACGCCAGTAGTCCGGATACGTGGGATCCCAGCCGCGGAAGTACGGATCAGTATAAGGCATGAGGGAAATATTAGATGAGTAAGCCGTAACAGTGTTGGTTGAGGCCGGATCGTGAGCGAGAGAAAGGCTGTAGGCTGAGGTCTGCGGGAAAGTATAACGGGTACAATCAACGTGGAACCCATAGTTTCGCACGGTGAGTTTCGCTCGCAATGCAGCGTCCCACAAGTAGCCGGTATTGATTTCATTGTCCGGTCCATCGGGCGCACCTGTATCGGTCTGGCCCGGCAGCACATCCGGATCGTCCGATGTCAGGGGATTGGCGGCCTGACGCTCGGCGACGCCGGGAAGGGCAACGTTTACACCACGGCTTAAACCATCTCCCTCCAGGCTGAGGCCGCGTCCCGCATAGGTCACTGTGTACTGGCTTTCTACCATGTTTTGGGCTTGAGCCGCAGTGGACCATGCCCAGCCATCATAGCTGACTTCGGCGGTGCACATAAAGTTATCCAGCGTGACAAAGGTTCGAGCCAGCGAATGCGAATTGGGTGTGAGCGCCTTGCCGAATTCAGCCAGGGCAGGGTCGCCATTTCCGATCTCAAGGTCGCCCAGAATCTGATCGTATGTCCGATTTTCCTTGATGATAAAGATCACATGCTTGACACCCTGACGCACGGCGTCCATGACTGCCACGTCACTTGGACTCACGGTGCTTGAGAAACGGTTATTCGCGGCTACCTGCGCGGTGAGCGTCAGGAGTTGAGCCTCATCGGGGGCCGGGAAGCTCTGCAGGCCAGCTTTGATCAACTGGGGATTATATGCATTACTGGCATAGCCATTCTTGTGTGTCGGCGGGCCGAAGCCATAATACCAGGTCGGGTTTGCACCCGTCGGCGACTTGGCATTTACCACATACACATATTTGCCATCGCCGCTAAAACTCACCGACGTCGGGTACCAGCCGGTCGGAATGAGTCCAACCACCCTGGAACCCCTGTTGTCCTCGCTCAGTGCAATCACCGCCACGGCATTCAGATTGCCGTTCGTCACGTAGAGCAGCTTTTCATCCGGGGCCAGCGCCACGCTGTTGGGATTCGCTCCTTTATACTTCTCCAGCGCGACAGGCAGGACTGACCCGCGCGGCAATACCGGGATCGTTTCGAGGATCTCGTTCCTGGCAGTATCGATGACATCGATAGTATCCGCCTGGTCATCGACGACAAACAGCAGTGTCTGGGCAGCGTTCAGCGTCATCTTGTTCGGTTGGCCTTTGAGCGGAATGCGTGCGGTTATTACCGGTTTTTCACGCAGATTCACGACGATTATCTCGCGGTCGCGCAGGCTTGATACGTACGCAGTGGCGCTCGGTCCGGTCCCTTTAATAGCCACCCAAAACGGATATTCCCCTCCCGGTACGCCCACCCTGGCAGGGTCGTTCTTGCCGGGGCGCAGGTCGAGTTCGGTACCCCTGGACCATTTGCCCAGTCCTCCGGTAAACACCGTGATCGAGTCGTTATAATAATTTGCCACCACCAGCGTCAGGCCATCCTGCGAGATTGCCACGCCGGCGGCCATAGGACTTACAGCAACCCTCTCGTTGACCGGGATCTGTTCGCCGGTAGGCGGCTCTACAACAAGGCCGTTGCCCGCGGTATGGTTCAAGGCAAGCTCTGTGGTATGCTGCCAGGATCCGTTATCGCTAAGGGTATAGACGTGGACATTGTCTCCACCTGCCTGCGCGGGGTTAAAGGCGCCGGTGGTGTCATAGGGAAGATCTCCCAGCCCGCTGGATACATAGAAAGCCGTGCCGCTGGGATCGAATACCATACCATAGTAAGAATTGGGGACCATGACTACTTGCTTCTTGACCGGCTTGTTCGTCGAAATGTCATAGACGAACACGTACTCTTGCGAATCCGGCCAGTTGAAATAGCTGCCAAGGGCATCTATCTTGTCGTCGGTTCTAAAGACGCGGTTGTAGCCGCTCGTCAATACCAGCAAAGTTTTTTTATCCGGACTGACCACGGTAGTAGCCGCCTGCCCGACCAGCCAGTTTGGATTGTCGGCCAGGCCGGGATTCAACGGTTCAAATGTGGAACCCTGTGGGGCCAGCGGCGAAATCTTTTGGCCCATATTGGGCAGGGACTGGATGCCCTTCTGGGTTGGTTGGGGCCCTGGAACGCACGAACTGAGGGCAGTGGCGGCAATAACCAGCACAGCCACCCACAAATATGCCATACGACGGATTTTCATTTCTTTCCCTCCTGGTGTTTAGTTATAAAAGATCAGTTACATCAACCCCTTTCGGGAAGGTAAGTGCCGTAAAGTACAAAGCCCCGGTCATTTACAATGGGTTATCCTCTGCCCCACCGCGTCTGATTGATCTTTCTACAAACGCTTTTTGTCAGTCACTACTTGCAAATGAGGTCTTTACATATACCTGTACCAGTCAATGTACGCCAAACCATATAAAATGACAAATGTGTGTGGTTCGATCATTGAAGCTGAGTTCTTGCACAGGGGGTCAGTGGTTCAAATCCACTATCGCCTACCATATCTGACCCTGGCATGCCCGTGTTATGCCGCTCCGCGACACCTGAGTTATATGAAGGCGCCAAAGGGAGCTATCGGCACAAACGTCTGCTGCCGGTTAACGATGCTTGGGATTATGCTTTATTTCTTTCACCAGCCTGGCTACCTTCTTCCACCTGAGCTTTTCGTACAGGCGTGTGCCGTGCTCTTCCCTGTATGCAAGGTAATTTATTTCCTTCTGCAGTTTCCTGAAGCTCTCCAGCCTGGACGGGTCAAGAGCGCCCCCGGCGATTGCCGCTTTTACGGCGCAGCCGGATTCGGTGTTGTGACTGCAATCACTGAACCGGCATTGTCTGGCCAGCATCTCGATATCATGAAATGTTGCCTGCAGGTCCTCTTCTCCGGCCCACATCTGGATTTCTCTCATACCCGGCGTATCTATCACCATGCCGCCGCCGGGAAGGATGATCAGTTCGCGTCTGGTCGTAGTATGCCTGCCCATCCGGTCGTCTCCCCGGACCTCTGCTGTCTTCTGTTTCTCAATGCCAAGCAGTGCATTGATCAGGGCGGATTTGCCCACCCCTGAAGAGCCCAGAAAAGCAGTCGTTTTCCCTCTACCCAGGTAAGCCTTGAGCGCATCCAGTCCGGTATTCTCCCTGGCGCTGACCGGGTGAATGGATATTCCCGGAGCGACAGTCTCGACTTCGTGAACGGGCGTATCGATATCCGTGCACAGGTCGACTTTATTGAGGACAATTACCGGGATGGCGCCGCTGCTCCAGGCAAGTGTGAGATATCGCTCAATCCGTCGTAGATTGAAATTCCTGCCGCCGTCCATAGCGCTGACAATGAAAACGGTGTCTATGTTAGCTGAGACAATCTGCTCTTCGGAACGTTCCCCGGCAACTTTCCTGGAGAATTTGCTCTTCCTCGGCAGTACGGCATGGATAATTGCTTTCTGTTCGTTATGCAGCCGTTTTATTACAACCCAGTCGCCGACGGCGGGATATCGTTCTTCAGTTTCAGCGAAGTGTCGCATCCTGCCTGTAATTGTGGCAGTCAATTCCCCGCATTCGGTATAAACCTGATAAGTATCCTTGAGTTCAGTAATGACACGGGCAGGCACGGTATCCGGGATTTGCATCGCCCGGAAGCTCTTCTGAAAAAACGAATTCCACCCGATATCCTGGAGGTTTGGTGTTCGTGAATGGATTGATTCTATATTCAATTCTTGCTCCTTTTCGAAAGTAAGTTAATCTGGACATTATTCAATACTGAATAATCCACGGATTCACACCCCGTGGGCGATCAAGCCTTACTTTCTGATCAGGAGTAGAACAAAAAAGCCGTTCCCTGCGGAACGACCGTTAATCTATCTGTTAAACGATGATATGGTATCTGGCCTTAAATCTAAAGGGATGTAATATCCGCAGTTATTAAAATGGCAAGCATCAGTAGTCCTCCTCTATGTATATTATGCTGGAAATACTATCATTAGTGACCGGTGAATTCAACCTGGCAGGTCGATGATGCAGGTGATTCTCCCCCGATAATCCGAACCGGTAATGTCATCAGCGAACAGCTTTGTGACGCTGTGCTACCGCTGAAAAACTGTCGAACTACCTCCTGAGTTGGCCGTTATATCTATCAGGTTACGGGTTATGAAGGCAGTCGTCATGGTTATCAACGTTACGCATGATATAAGTGTCTCCGCTGCGCTCGAAAGTCATTCGATATCTTCGATCGACGTATGCCTCAAAAATTCTGAGTGTACCTTCCACCGGATGGCTACGTAGACCGGGCTTGCGGAAATCGGCATCAAGCAGGAGCAATGCTTTATCAACTTTCTGCTGTATTTTAACGGGCAGCCGCAAATACTGCTTTACAAACCGCTCCGTAAATACAACAGGCACTATTCTCTACTCTTGTCAGCTTTACGGGGCCTTTTCGAGGCTTTATCACGAAGGAAATCTACTGCTGATGCAGCATCGGAGAATCTGTAAGTACGACCGGCGCGTATATCTTCCTGGGCTTCTATTTCACCCTGCTGCCAGCGCTCGCTCCAGAACCACGCCTGTTGTTTATCGATCAGCGCCTTTGCTTTGAGCACGATCTCTCCATTCCTGACTTGAATGTCCAGATAGTCGCCTTCTTTTATACCAAGTTCTTGCCTCACCGAATGAGGAAGGGTTACCTGTGATTTTTTACGTACTTGAATTAACTCTGACATATTATTCCAACTGTCTTACTTTCTTACTATCTTATCATAATAATAGTTGTCATGTATAGACAGTCATTTTACCGCACCGGCGCGGACAATATGCGCAAATGATTACCTTGACAGCGGGAAAAGGCAAATGTTACTATCATCGGGATTTTATCAACCGGGCGGGTGGAGATCGCAGGAAGCTGTTGCCTATCCGGTTACTCTACCATATAAGTGGAAGCGGATTCCCGATACTATGAGGTTCTATCAAGGAGCGGTATATTGATTAATATCCCGCGGGCTGGGACAGGCCTCATTTGGCTGAATCTCCTGCTCACGGCTCTCGCAGTGCTGGCGCTCCTGCCGGGAACGCTGCTGGTGTCACCAGCACCGGCCGCGGCCGCCAGGCCTCCTCACGAAGCCGGCCGTCCCACGGACAACGTCTCTGTCACGCACCCGCACGGCATGCGCCTCTTTGCGGACAACTTCACCAGTTTCCCCGGCTTCAGCCGATACGATATCCCTGCAAGCGGATACACCGAGGGATTCATAGACGGTGCAGCAAGCACATACTGGGTCAATGGCGACAGCGGCCTGGACACCAATAGCGGCTCACAGGCATTACCGTGGAAGACCATACAACATGCGCTGGATACAGTGGCTTCCGGCGACACGATCCACGTGGTGGGCATAAGCAGCACCGCTACACAGTATTATGATGAGACTCTGGTAGTAACCAAGGATGTCATCATCACCGGCGACGGCCCGGATACCACCTGGTTAGAGCCGGACATCAATTCCGATAACGCTTCGGTCATCAGCCTCTCGTCGCCCGGCTTGAATGTCACCCTCAACGGGATGTATGTCCTTGGTTATTATAATTCTACAGATGAGGGCGGCTGAATCTCGGCAAGCGGCGACAACCTGACCCTTCACAGCATGTTTTTTGAGAACGATAATGATGTCACGAATTACGGGGGCGCCATATTTACGGACAACTGCACGCTGACGATGAACGGCTGCATTGTCTTTGGCTCGAATGCCTATTATGGCAGCGGCCTGTACGCCCACGAATCGAACGTGTATATGGCTGATTGCTATTTCTGCATGTGTGGGGGGCTCAACAGCGAATACGGCGGAGCCATATACCTGGACGTCTCTACCCTGAACGCGGCGAGATGCTCGTTTTACGATAATTACGCTTTTTGGTATGGCGGAGGCATCTTTATCAGTTCATTCGATGGGGATTGCACTGCAACCCTGAGTAATTGCACACTCAGTTATAACTATACGGATACCGGCGGCGGCGCCGGGATTTATGCAGAAAGTGACGTTGGCTCCGCCAGCCTGACCCTGACGGGCTGCACATTTTATATGAATGAAGCCGGCGGCGATGGCGGCGGCCTGCAGCAGTATGGAAGCAAGTCTGCCACCACCATAAGCAACTGTGTCTTCGATAACTATGCGACCGGCAGCGACGACAACATCGATATTGAGGCCGGTGTCGCTGTCTCCAATTACAGCCTGTACAGCGATACCCCGGCTTTCACGCTGGGTCCCAATGATATCACGGATACTTACCCTCTTTGCTACTGGATGGCGGACAACGGCGGGACCACACCGACCTGCGCCATCGACTCAACCAGCCCGGCAAGAAGCGCAGGCTCCAACGCAGGCCTGGTTACCGACCAGCGCGGCGTAGCCAGGGGTCCGGCGTATGACATAGGCGCGTACCAGTGGGTGTGACCCACCTATGCCAGCGTTTCCGGTAATGATGCCAACAGCGGCCTCAGCGCCCTTGCTCCCAAGAAACATGTCTACGCGGCCGTTAACCTGGCGGGGCCCGGCTCAGCGGCCTACGTAGCGTCAGGTACCTACATGGAGGAGAACCATTTCGATGTATTCTGGCTGCATAACGTCAATATCGATATATTTAAGCCCCTCACGTTGACGGGAACCGACGGCGCGGCCAGCACCATTATCGATGACAGCCTGCCTAAAGTATCCGACAATGAGACAATCATCGGTGTATTCGATGCCACGCAGATATGGCCGGATGGCGCCGTAAGCATCAGCGGGCTCACCATGGCTAACGCAGGTGGTGACGATTGTTTCGGCGGAGGCATGTGCATTATCGAACAATATGGTATAACCACTGTCCGGGACTGTGTAATGCGGGACAACCATGCCGATTTCGGGGGTGGCGGAGTTTACATTCAAGATAGCGGAGATGTCACCTTGCTCGGGTGTAACATCAGGAATAATTCCGCGAGCCTCTTCGGTGGCGGGGGTATTTTAAGCTACTATAACGATAATCTCACTATCTCCAACTGCGAGGTCACGGGGAACTCTGGTACAGGGGACACATACGGCGGCGGCATTTATGTAGATGAGTGTTTGAGTTTTAGCCTTACAGATTCCATCATCACCGGTAATAACTCAGACAGAGACGGCGGCGGGATTTACGGGTTCAGTCTATACGATACTTCAATAACAGGGTGCACCATCAACGGCAACGCTTCGGATGAGTCCGGCGGCGGAATTTATCTAAGCTATACAGAAGGTGCAAGCGTTGCCCTGATCGAGGCCTGCACTCTGAGCAATAACCAGGCCCAGCTCCAGGGTGGAGGACTTTTTAATGGGAAAGACCCTACAGTGGGCATCGCTTCAACCCGTCTCACAAACTGCACCATTTACGGCAACAGCCTTCCCGCCGGAGGCAGTGGTGGTGGTATCTATAATTCGGGCCATGCAGATCTGCTCAATTGCACTATCTCCTCGAACGATGCCGGCCCGGGTGGAACAGGCGGTGGCTACTTCGAGAAAGGTCCGCACACGGGCATATTCAAGAACACCATACTGGCCGCAAATACAGCGGGCGCGGGCAATCCGGATGACATAGCCGCAGGGCCGGTCTATATCTTTGTTTCAAACGGCCACAATATTTGCACTACTGATGCCGCTGTATTCTTTAATCAGCCTACCGATAATAACACGACCGACCCCGGCCTCGGACCGCTGCAGAACAATGGCGGGCCTACTTTCACATGCGCGATAGACGCCGCCAGCCCTGCCTTCAACACTGCGGCAGATGGACCCTCGACCGATCAGCGCGGATACCTGCGGCCGGCCTGCGGCGGTTATGATGTGGGCGCGTACGAGCTGGAACCTGTCACGCCCACCGTGACAGCGATCTTACCTGACAGCGGCGTCAATACCGGGATTATAAATATCACCGGAGTGACCGGCACTAATTTTCGCAACGGCGCCACGATCCGACTATTAAAGAGTGGGCAGCCTGATATCACAGGCAGCAGCGTGGTCTTTGTCAGTTCCACCAGTCTGACCTGCACCTTCGACCTCACCGGGGTGGCAACAGGAATTTGGAACGTCGTGGTGACAAATCCCTGTGGCGCGTCCGGCACTTTAACCGGCGGCTTCACCGTGACTGAGCCGGCGCCGCCACAAAATCCAAATATCGGGATTGGTGGGCAGACACCGCACGGTGGATCCGGAGGCGGCAGCCCGACCAACACGCCAACAGTCGCGCTCGGCAACCTGCAAATTGTGAGCGCCAGCCTCTCGGATAGCACTGTGTCGCCCGGCACAGCGGTCACTGTGTCTGCCGACGTAGCTAACAGGGGCACGGTTAACGGCAGTAAAAAGGTCACACTGTATGTAAACGGACAGGTGGAATCAATACAGGGGATAACTGTAGACAGGGGCGGTTCCACCAAATTGACTTTCTATGTATCACGCAACGAGCCGGGAGATTATGCCGTTTACGTGGATAACGCAGCGGCAGGCAGCTTCAAAGTCGAGGCTTTCAAGGATTCCGACATTATCCTGTGGCTGAGCATGGCATGCGTGCTGACCTCCCTCGTCCTCGGTGTGGTCATGCTCTGGCGCAGACGGGAATGGGACAGGTAGTCCAAATTTACTTTCGTCCACTGCTCTCGCTTCTATCATACCCTGTCAGGGTTTCTCTACGGGTGTTGCGATGCCAGATCGTTGAAATCCGCCCTGTATTGAATTGCCATTATACCCGGTCATTTTCACGATTTCGGCTGTATTGATTGTGCAGGGCGCTTTTGGAAAGGCTTAGTTTTTATTTCTATTAACAGTCGTCACTTCAAAGGCGCCGGCGGCGGGCCGTGAAATTCGCCGGGTTCGCCTTCATATGAGAAGACGTCCTCGATTTTCACATTAAAAAGACCAGCGATACGGAAAGCCAGCGGCAGGGAAGGGTCGTATTTACCGTTTTCAATTGAGATAACCGTCTGCCTGGTCACGCGCAGGCGCTCGGCCAGCGCCTCCTGCGTGAGGTCGTGCATGGCGCGAAATACCTTTAACCTGTTTTTCATCTACACACCCTACAGCTTGCGGCTGAAGTAAGCGTAAAAGCACAGGTGCAGTATTATAGCAGCACAGACGAAATACCCCATGATGCTGCCGAAGAAAACAATGTTTTCCGGCAGCTGGTTGCGGAAAAGAGCGGCGCCCAGCGCAGTTATCGCTGCCAGTATTAGCACGCTGATGAACGCGGCATGAGCAGCTTTCCAGCTGATCTGCATCATACGCTCATCCCGCACAATTTCCTTATTGCGGCGTTCCACAATAATTGCTAGCACAATGGCTACAGCAACCGCCGCCAGCGCTATTACGGGCGTATCGGTGCCTATGGCAATCGCCACGGCCAGGCCCAATCCGCCCCCGATGGCAGCCCTGTAAATACGGAATCGACTCAATTTCATTTTTGTGTCTCCTGTATAGATTAATGTACTAATTGTAAAGGAGACTATACAATTTGTCAAGTAATTTGCCGGTTGATTCCTTTTTCACCAGTGGCGGTTATTGACATGATTAAGTGGATTAATTACATTGAGTTATCGTGGGCATAAAATCGGAACGCAGAAACGGCATCCTGGTGGTGGCGCTGGAGGGGAGGCTGGGCGCCTTCGAGGCCGCCGGCCTGGGCAAGGAGCTTGAGGCCCTTTTAGCGGAGGATGATCACTATCTGGTGATCGACATGTCGGGCACGCAGTATTTGAGCAGCGGCGGCATACGGCTCCTGCTCTCTACGCATAAAAAACTGACCGGCAGGAAAGGGCATCTCTCCCTTTGCGGGATCAGCGAGTATCCGGCGCAGGTGCTGAAAATGGCGGGCATGGAGGGGATGTTCCCGACCTTCGCAACGGTGGATGAAGCAGTCAGTCGCAGCTCCTTGCAAAAGGAGATGAAGCTCTCCGAAAAGGACTGGGGGAGCCTACCCTGTTACCGCCGAAGGGATACCAGCTTTCGCGTATTCCACGTTACCGACCGCTCCGCCAGGCTGAAAACCGTGGGCGACCTGACCAAGGTTATGAATGCTGCGCTGGAGCCGGAAGATATCCGGCAGCGGCGCTTTTCCGAAGCTGAATATTCCATCGGCCTGGGAGCGCTGGGTGGCAGCCTCGAGGACTGCCTGCCGCTGCTGGGCGAAATGATGACCAGCGGCGGCATCATGGTCTGGCTGCCCACCGATGGTAACGACACTCCTGATTTTCTTATCCCTCAAAAGGATACCGGCGAGGTCATGATACATACCGGACTCAACCTGGCCCTGCATGGCGAGTTCAACGACGTAATGCTGGTGGGCGACGCCGCGGGCGACAGGCCGGTCACACTCAGCGAGTTATATGAGGCCATTTTCGATATCGCCCGCGAACATCAGACGATCAAAAGCAGCCTGATCAGCCTGGCCATGATCGCCGACCTGGACGTGCTCTTCAGCTCAGGCGTTAAAATCTCGCCCATAAAAAAACATGCCCCGGCTAACAAAGGCCTTATTACCGATCCTGAAAACATAGGTCAGTGGATGGATATCAATACAGAGCCGAAGTTGCCAGGACGGACCATGATCAGTTTTGGAATCGGCCTGGACCTGGCAGCCGACCATTCACACCTATCGAAGGCAGCCCTGGAAAACGCCTTCTATATGCATCCTGCCAATGTGGGCAATAAGAAAATGATGCTGCATAACCACGGCGTGGTCTTTGAGAACATGCAGTGGGAGTATACGCTGGACCTGGACGCCGAAATAAGAAGAATCGCGCGGGCGGGCGAGTTTGTCGATATGCGTCACCTGCTGGATACTACCCGCATAAGGCGGGCCGTCGCCGGCGTCTCGTATATCTCCGAGATACTGCCTGAGTGAGACGCGCCCGGGCAATCTAATCGGCGCCCGATTGCACAGGATATCCGGCCGCCTGCCAGGCGTTCCAACCACCTTTCAATGCTTTAACGTTGGTGTAGCCTTTTTTTATCAGCAGGAGCGCTGCGCCGGCACTTGTCTTATCGTTGGGACAGGAGCAGTAAAAGATGATCTCCCTGTTCAGATCGGCTGGAGGCGTCCACTTCCCTTCTGTGATCGTATCCGGGGGAACCGCTACAGCGCCCTTGATATGCGCTATTTTAAACTGCTCCGCTACATCTCTCCTCGCATCCACAAGCAGAAAGTCCGATCCACTGTTCATTTTCGCCAGAAGATCCTCGATTCCTATGCGTGGCACCCGGTCGGTGGGCGCCGCCGTAGCATTTTCGGATGGAGTGGCAGTGGATGGACCGGTGGAATTAACGGCGCCGGCTGCACAGCCGGATAAGATAAAGAGCATGGTAAGCGATGCTGTTATCAACTTTAAGTTCATCTCAGGCTAAACCCCCTGCAGGATTCTTATATCTAAATCTGATTATAGCGCTGTTACAATGACCCACAAAATTGAGGTAGAATTTTGCCGACTGTACTTATGGCGAGATGGTTGTTATATCATGCAACGGTCTAATATGTGGTTACTGATAATGCTCAGGCAGCCGGTTTGCGACTCTCGTACTGCTGCGCCGCCTCGATCTCGACCCTCATCTTGTCCCAGTGTTTGGTCCAGTACCTCTGGGGATAATCCACACTGAAATAGAGCAATACCAGGACTGCCGGCCAGCCCAGCAGGAACCCGAGCAGACTGCCGACCTCCGCGTGCAAGACCAGCATATAGCTGTAGAATATGCCCAGCAGGACATAGAATATACCCCATACGATGTTGATATCGAACCAGGCTTTGAAGAAATACTTGCTCTGGCCGAACTTGGCCTCGGTACGCTGGATGGTATCCTTGCCGATGACCGCCATGATGAAGGGCCTGGGCCTGAGCATGGAGCCGATAAATATTAGTCCGAGCGCCGCGTAATCGAAGGAGGCCGTCAGCCTGAGAAACGGGTATTGGGGCGACAGGAACCCGGCGATAGTCTGGGTCAACAGCATAATGAAAGTGATCAAAGAAAACACGCTGAGTACGCGTTTGAATATAGCAATCAGGGTAATGACCAGGACAAGCCAGACCAGCGCGATATAAATACCCGTCAGATGGGGACCAACCATGGAGAAAATCTCGACAATCGTCATGGGGGCGAACACGCCCAGCACGAAGTCCCTCCAGGGTATGCGGGAAAGGTTCAATTTAACGACGTCCCAGGTCGACTGTGGAGTATCAGCCATTTTCGTATATTCTCCAGCTTCTTTCGTAGTCGTGGCAGGTCGCTCTCGAGTAATGGATTACATTATATAGTATTTGCCTGTTGACACTACTACTATAGAGCTATTGACATTGCCCAATCTGGAGTATAATCTTGATAAAAACAGCTGAGGTAGGAGATATGAAGAGACTTTGTTTTGCTCTTATTGCAGGTATACTGCTTATTACTGCGTGTGTGACCCCGGCGCAGCCTGCCAAATTGCGCATATTGACGGAGGAGTATCCTCCTTTCAACTATACCGATGCCAACGGCAACCTGGTAGGTTCGTCGACCGCGGCGGTCAAAGGGATACTCAACAAGCTGGGCGAGAATATCACCATCGAGGTGATGCCGTGGTCCCGGGCCTATGAGACGGTGCTGGCCGAGCCGGACACGGCGCTTTATTCCATGGCCAGGACGGCCGAGAGGGAAAACGTATTCATGTGGGTGGGGCCGATCGGCTCCTACGAGAACTGGCTGTATGCAAAAAAAGGATCGAATATTCGCTGCAGCAGCCTGGATGAGGCTAAAGCAGTGAAGACCATCGCCGCTGTGAGGGATGAGGCAGGACAGCAGAATCTGGCGCAGCAGGGCTTCATTAACTTCGTCTATACCGATTCCACCGCCGACGGCCTTAAGAAGCTGGCGGCAGGAGAGGTTGATCTCTGGATGGGGACCGGCACTGATGTAGAACTGGTGGCGAAGCAGGCAGGCGTCGACCCGGCTCAGATCGAGGCAGTAGCTTTTGTGCACAAGGTTGACCTGTACATCGCCTTTAACAAGAACACGGCCTATGCCACTGTGGCGGCATGGCAGAATGCGCTTGATTCTCTGAAAAAATAGGCCCCGCTAATTTAACAGGGAGGTATAGGGCAAGTGAAAAAGTACTGGGCTGAATTGATCGGTACCTTTGCGCTGGTGCTGGTGGGATGCGGAAGCGCGGTTATAGCCGGCAAGTACATTGGATTTATGGGCATCTCTTTTGCCTTCGGTCTGACTGTGCTGGCGATGGTGTATACCATAGGTAATATATCCGGATGCCATATCAATCCGGCCATCTCCGTGGCCATGCTGGTTGCGGGAAGGCTGGGCTGGAAAGACACCATTTTTTACATTATATTCCAGTGCGTGGGCGCTGTGCTGGCCGCACTGCTGCTGTGGTTGATAGCCAGCGGCATGCCTGATTACTCTCTGGCCATCAACGGCCTGGGCCAGAACGGGTACGGGGCTCTGTCTCCCGGCAAGTTCAACCTGCTGTCATGTTTCCTGGCTGAAATCGTTCTGACCGCACTCTTCCTTTTCGTTATCTTCGGGTCCGTCAGTAAAAATGCCCCGGCGGGCTTTGCCGGCCTGTCCATCGGCCTTTCGCTGGTGCTCATCCACCTCGTATGCATACCTATAACCGGGACTTCGGTCAATCCGGCGCGCAGCCTCGGCCCCGCGCTGGTGGTGGGAGGCGAAGCCCTGTCTCAGCTCTGGCTGTTCTGGGTGGCGCCTCTGATCGGCGGCATACTGGCGGCAGTCATCTGGCGCTGGGGTTTCAAGAACCAGTAGCGATATTGAACGGCGCGTCCATGCCCGAATAACCGCCGCGTTTCACAGTGCGCGATTTTCTATTGCATCGCAGGTTGTTTCCTGCTGCAACCTTTTTGCATCCATTGCGTTATGAGTTAAACTGTGTTACATGTCCGATCACGCAATGTCTGATACTTCGCTTACGCCGGACCAGTTGAGAGCGGAAAAGGAGCTGGTGAAGCGAGCCCAGCACAGCCCGGAGGCCTTCGGAGAATTGTACGAGGTCTACTACCGGCGCATCTTCAACTACGCTCTGAAAAGAACCGCCAATGTCCAGCTGGCACTTGACATAACATCGGTAACCTTTCTCAAGGCCTTTTCCCAGATCAAGAAGTATCGCTGGCGGGACGTTCCCTTCGCGGCCTGGCTTTACCGCATTGCCAGCAATGAGGTCAACGACCATTACCGCAGGGAGGGGGGAAGGCGTATAACCAGCATTGAGTGCATTGCGGACCTGGCGGACACCACAGACTATGCCGAAGAGATCAACCAGGCGGAGGAAGAGCTGAGCAGGCATGAGGAATTCGTCATACTGCACCAGAAGATCTCGGAGCTGCCGCTCATCTACCAGGAGGTCATCGCACTCAAGTTCTTCGAAAAAAGGAAGATCCGCGAGATGGTGAAGATACTGGGCAAGAAAGAGGGGACCATCAAATCGCTGCTGCACAGGGGAGTCGACAAACTGCGCGAAAAAATGAAGTGATGCAACCTTTTATGTTAAACCACATTATATTATTGAACGGAAGCACAGTATCATGAAAAAAGAAGCGCTTATCAGGACCCTGGAAAGCACTGAACTGCCCGACCTGTTGATAGTTGGGCATAAAAACTGCCTGCGCAAGGTGCTGCTGGAGGGCGCTTACGCGGAATCTCTGGCTGCAGGCAAAGGTCGGGCTTCGGCGGGGAGCGTCTTCAGGGGCTGGTTGGACTGGCTGCGTGCGCCGGCCTGGAGGATGGCAGCCGCCAGCGGAGTGGCGCTGTTTATTATCGCTGCCGTCCTCTCGCTGTCCGTCTACCTGGCCGCCCCCTCCCCTTCGGCGGTTGCCGCCGACGTGGTCAAAAGGGACCCCGGCATACAGCAGCGTCTCAACGGAACCGGCGATATAATCATTATGCGGGTAGACGTGAGGGACGGCATGGCCAGCGTTGTTTGCGGGCGTTGCATGGGCGATATGATCGAAGCCGACGTGGATATGAATGTAAAAACGGTGGTGAGCGCACGGCGTTACGAGGGTCTTTTTGTGCCGGAGCTCACGCAGGAAGCGCGAGAGCATGCCCTTAAAATCGCCGTTGCTGATGACAGGGTGAAAAGCATCATGGACAGGGGCGCGAAAGTGGAAAGGGTCTTCCCTATTTTCTCCTCAATCTCCAATATGTCCGTTGTCAGCGGCTCCATTCTGAAAGTTGCACCCGCCGCCGAGCAGGCCATCGTATCGATGCAGCTCGATGCCAAGACCTGGCTGGTGCTGGTCGACCTGGAAAAGGGCCGCGTCGAGCGTGTTACGGAGCCGGAAGCGGACAATATGTATTACTACGAGATATTCTTTGGACCGCAGAACCTTTAATCCAATTTAATCTTATACGAACCTGGAGGTTACAGATGTCTTCATTAAAAAACTTCAGCGGATGGCGCATCAGGATGGGAGTGCTGGCCGCTGCCCTTTTAGTTACCGCGCTGGCGGTCACCGGCTGCAGCGCAGGCCCGGTTGCCACCGATCAGAAACCACTGAACCTTCCATCTTCATCTGCGACGGTGCAGGTAACGCCGCTCTATGATGAAGGCACAGTTGTTTCTCTGTACGAAAGGTGTATACCGGCCGTGGTACAGGTGGAGTCCGAGACGGCTTTCTCATCCAGATTGCTGGGCCCCTTCGGCATGGAAATACCCAACGTCAGAGGACAGGGATCGGGCTTCATTATCGATACGGAAGGGCACATACTTACCAATAACCATGTGGTGGACAAGGCTGTATCTGTAAAGGTCGTGCTCAGTGACGGCAGCGAGCTGCCCGGAAAGGTCATCGGCGTTGACCGCAACAACGATGTCGCCCTGCTGCAGATCGATGCCTCACGCGTGCCGAGTATGTCGTACCTGGTGCTGGCCGATTCCAGCAAGGTCAAACCCGGCCAGATGGCGCTGGCCCTGGGTTCGCCCTTCGGGCTGCAGGGCTCCATCACCATCGGCATAGTCAGCGGCACGGGAAGGTCTATACCCAACTCCAACAGCCGCAACATAATGGATATCATACAGACGGATGCTGCAATCAATCCCGGCAACTCGGGAGGTCCCCTGTTAAATTCGCAGGGCGAGGTGATCGGCATCAATACCGCCATTGAGGCTACGGCCAACGGTGTGGGGTTTGCCGTACCCATCAACACGGCCAAGAGGGTATTGCCGGAGCTGCTAAAGGGCAGTACGATCAAGACCCCCTGGCTGGGCATAGAAGGCATGCCCGTCAGCCAGGAACTGGCAAGCAAGCTCAATCTTAAGACTACTAAAGGCGTGTACGTTGTCGGTGTCATGACCGGCAGCCCGGCGGACAAGGCAGGGCTGGTGAAGAGCGGCAGAAATACGCAGAATGAGCCCGGGTCAGGCGGGGATATTATCATGGCTGTCGATGACACCCCCGTAGCTAAAGTGGACGATATCCTTACCTATTTCAACGGCAAGAAGCCGGGAGACAAAGTGACGCTCACCATACAGAGGGGGGATGAGAAGGTCCCGGTGCCGGTCGAGCTGGCTGAATGGCCCGACAGGCTGCCCGGATATTACGATTTCAACCAGGATAACGGTCCGGAATGGATCCCCGGGCCGGACTCAAACCAGAACGAGTTCAAATTGGGGCCGTTCGAATTCCGCTCGAAGTAGAGAGCATTGATCCCCTTCGGTCATAGCGGGTCGTATCTCTATATCGTCATTGCGAGGAGCCAAAGGCGACGTGGCAATCTGTTGTTATCGCGGCATGCAACACAAGATTGCTTCGCTTCGCTCGCAATGACGATGGAAAAACGCTCGTAGTGACAAGTTGGGGGCTTACAGAAATTTCTGCATCCAGATAACGTCGAAATCCCGGTCGAACTTCTTCCCGATGCGCTGGAAGCGCCCGCATTCTTTGAATCCGTGCTTGAGATGGAAGTTGAGGCTGACCTCGTTGAGCGAGGATATATTGGCCAGCAGGGTTTCCACGCCGGCGGCGCGGGCATCAATAGTAATAGTCTCCATAAAGCGTGCGCCGATGCCTCTGCGTTCATGTTGAGGAAGTATGAAATAGGTGATCTCCCCCGCCCGCTTGAACGCCTCGGCGATTTGGTGGTGTCTTAAAAGCGCGAAGCCCACCACCTCTTTATCGGGAGTTTCCGCCACGTAGAAAGCACCCGCACGGCTCATGTTTTTAAGCAGGTCGAATACTTCCGGCCCCACTTTTTTATCGGGGTAAGCGGCGAAGCTGTTCTCCACATAGTAGTTAAAGATGCCGGTGACGGCGCTGCGGTCCGCCTCACGAACGCGCCTTATCGCATAAGCCTGCATCGATCAAACCTCGATATAAAGTGTACGTCAGATCGCTATAGACCGGGGCCTTTCGCCAGTGGCGGTAGAAGTATCCTCCCTGGCCAGCCAGGAAAGGATGAGGGCCGCTACACACATGGCTGCGCCCACAAAGCAGGCGGCGCTGAAGCCCGTCAACAGCAGGTCTTTGGGCACGCCCATCATCGTTTGAGCGGAGCTGAAATCGGCGGATGGTATGAAAGCGGAGAAAACGGTCTCGTAGATGGCCACGCCAAGCACCATGCCCAGGTTCTGCATGGCCCTGGATGCCGCAGAGGCCTCGCCCTGGTTATCGGCCGGTATGGCGCCCAGTATGAGGCTGTTATTGGGAGAGACGAATGTGCCCATCGACAGGCCTATCCATGCCAGATAAACCATCATGGGGATGAGAGAGGGGAGTCCCATGGCAAGTGCCAGGAAAATCAGAGCGGCGGTGGCCGAGACCATGCCCGCGCAGCACAGCATACGCCGGCCGATCCGGTCGGACAGACGCCCCATGAAAAGGCTGGTGATGATATACACAATAGAGCCGATCAGGAAAATGGAGCCGATCAGGCTGGATGACAGTCCCTGGATAAAGGTCAGGTAGAAGGGAAAGAGGAAGTTGCCTCCCGAATACATGCTCCAGGCGGCCAGCGTGGCAAATGAGCCGAAGGCAAAGCTGGCGGATTTAAAAAGGGACATGTCGAGCAGAGGGTCACGGCACCTTTTCTCCCATATCACGAACGCTATAAAGAGCAGGGCGGAGAGCGTAAATGAGCCCCAGATGCCCCAGTGGGCCCAGCCCAGCTGCTGGCCCCGGTTGATCGCTCCCACAAGCAGCGCCAGGGCCATGAAACTCATTATCGCACCGGCGAAATCGAAAGGCGGAAGTTTAACGCCCTTTTCGCGGTGCACGCGGTCGTTGGGCATAACTTTGAGCGCCACGATAACCGCGGCGATGCCGACCGGCACGTTGAACCAGAATATCCAGTGCCAGTCCAGGTACTGTGTGATGAAGCCGCCCATGGGCGCGCCTATGATAACGCCCAGTCCGGCGCCGGTCGACGTGATGCCGAAGGCCCAGCCGCGCTTACCCGGCGGTATGTACCTGACTATCATGGCCATGCCTACTGCGTAGAGCATGGCGGCGCCCAGTCCCTGCACACAGCGCGCGACCGCCAGCAGATAGAGGGTAGGCGCCAGACCGCTCAGGAACGAGCCGATGGCGAACAGGGCGAATCCGGAGACGAATACGACTTTAAAGCCGGTCCTCTCTCCGATCTTGCCGAAAATGAGCAGCGTACTGGTGATGATCAGCAGGTAGGTCAGCGTGATAAGCGCCGCATCGGTGGGGCTGGCGTTGAAATCCGAGGCGATGGTAGGCAGGGCCACATTGACTATGTAGGTGTCCAGCGCAGCCATAAACGCTGCAAATGCCACGCTGATGACAATCCAGAGCTGACGTCGGCTGTCTTGAACGATGTAGTCAGTCATTCTCAACCCTGATGATCAACTTCCGTCTCCATTAAAAGAGATTATAACGGAAGGGCATCTTTTAAGTGATGCCCTTCCGTTATTCCTGTAGATTCGATTATTTTATTTGGCCGGCTGAGGGGGCGCCGGGTTCACCAGGTCACCCGTCAGCTTGGCGGGGATCTCTTTGACCAGCTCATCGACCGACCAGAAGCCCTCGGCCTTATTGATCTCCTTGATCAAAGCGGGCTCGGAATACAGGCCGACCTGGTTCAGGTTGATGAAGAGGGTCCTGCCGTTGATGTTGGCAGCCTCGTCCGTGCATAGGAAGACCACCACAGGTGCGATGTTCTCCGGCTTGGAGGCGAACATCTGGCTGATCATGGCTTCGAACTGCGCCTTATCGGTGATGCCGGCTGCCGCAGCCCTTTTCTCCCAGGCGG
>CAZDXZ010000025.1:0-22519 GCA_964509615.1 uncultured Dehalococcoidales bacterium | reverse complement strand
CCCGGCTTTTCAGGTAATCATCATCCTTGAGCGCTGAGATGGCCCAGCCAAGGCATCCCCCTGAAAGCCTCGATAACAATTTGATTTTGTCCGGATTCATGCCGTCGTATTTCTTCAACCTGTTTTCTATTTCGGCAACTGCCGCCGGCTTAAGCTCGAATCGCTGGCATCTCGATACGACGGTAGGCAGGAGCGCGTTTTCCTGCGATGTCAGCAGCAGGATGATCACGTGCCTGGGAGGCTCTTCCAGAGTTTTGAGCAGACAGTTGGAAGCCTCAGCCGACATCAGGTCGGCGTCGTCGACAATGTAAACCTTGTAGTTGCCTTCAAAGGGAGGCAGGTTGGAACTTCTCTGCAGCAGCTCTCTCACCGTATCTATGCCGATTTCGGTCGCCTTTCGTCTGTCTTTGGGGTCACGCCCTGCATATTTATCGATAACGATTACATCTGGGTATTTGCCCTGCTGGATGCGCTGGCAGGCCCGGCATGAGCCGCAGGGTGCACTGCCCTCACCGCAGTTGAGGGCGCTGGCCAGGTCCAGAGCCAGCGTCATTTTACCGACGTGAGCGGGCCCCACCAGGAGATATGCGTGAGCCAGGGATCTCCTGCCTATGGAGTCCCTGAGAAATTCAATGATACGGTCCTGTCCCGCCGTTTGCCACATTGAGGTATTATACAATAATTATATGGAAAGGCCGACCTCTTTTTGCGGGAAAACGGCTGCTTATTGTTTCCTTCGTGCTGTCGGTCTATCAAAAGAGATTTGACATATGACAAGAATACTGCTATATTATAAATTTGCAATTATGCCGTTTCGACTGAGGGCACCATAGCATTGTCCCGTATAAATATTCCTGTTATTGTCATCTTTATTTTAGTTTGACAAACCAATTCGCAGACGACCGGTAACTAATAGGACAGGAGAAGATATGTCTATTTCTATCGCCGCACAGAACAATAACCTGCCTGTTGTCAAGAGCAAAAACTATGCCCGCCTGCCCCAGGTGCTTGAGATACCGAACCTGATACAGGTGCAGCTCGATTCTTTTAGATGGTTTATGGAGGAAGGGATCAAGGACCTGCTGCAGGAAGTGTCACCCATCAAAGACTTCACCGGCAGCAAGATGGAGCTTTCTTTCACGGGTTATGAGTTTCGTCCTCCCACGCACGATGTCGCCAACTGCCGTGAGAGGGACATGAGCTATCAATCGAACCTTTATGTGCGTGCCAGCCTTCTGATTAAGGAGACAGGGGAAATCAAGGAGCAGGAAGTTTTTCTGGGAGAGATTCCCCTCATGACGGAGAACGGGACGTTCATTATCAGCGGCGCCGAAAGGGTGGTCGTCAACCAGTTGATCCGCTCGCCGGGTGTGTATTTCACCCTGGTGACCGAAGACAGCGGCAGGCGGCTCTGCAATGCCAAACTGATACCCGAGCACGGCGCCTGGCTCGAGTTTGAGACCTCGGGCAAAGACGTCATCTGGGCCAAGATAGACGGGCGGCGCAAGATTGGCGTGACGACTCTGCTGCGTGCCATCAGCGGGGAAGGCGATCCCGAGGATGCGCTCAACTGCAATACGGATGAGGAGCTGCTGGAGCTGTTCAAGTCCGATGACGATAATCCCGAGCACAGGTATATCGCTTCGACCATCGAGAAGGAGCCGGAATCGATCAGGACCAAGAAGGAATCGCTGATCGATATATATAAGAAACTGAGGCCGGGCGAGCCGCCCGACGGCGACAGCGCCAAGAGCCTGATTATCAATATGTTTTTCCATCCCAGGAGATATGACCTCGGCAGGATAGGCAGGTTCAAGCTTAACAAGCGGCTGGAGTATGAGGAGCTTGGCTATAAAGTGACATCGCGCGCCCTTAAACCGCGCGACCTTGTGGAGATTATCCGCAAGATAATACAGATAAATAATGAGAAGGTTATGCCTGACGATATCGACCACCTGGGCAACCGGCGCGTCAGGACGACCGGCCATCTGATACAGAACCAGTTCAGGGTCGGCCTCATCAGGCTGGAACGGACAATAAAAGAGAGGATGAGCCTGCAGAGCGATGATCCCACTCCCACTAACCTTATTAATAACAGGCCCATTATCGCCGCTATGCGTGAGTTTTTCGGCGGCTCTCAGCTTTCCCAGTTCATGGATCAGACCAACCCTCTGGCTGAACTCACGCACAAACGCCGGCTTTCGGCTATGGGGCCGGGAGGCCTTTCACGCGAGCGCGCCGGATTCGATGTGCGTGACGTGCACCATTCACATTACGGCAAAATCTGTCCTATTGAAACTCCGGAAGGTCCCAACATCGGTCTTATCGGTTCGCTGGCGACCTACGCGCGCATTGACGGTCTCGGCTTCATCGAGACCCCCTACCGCAAGGTCTATGGTGAACTGAGCAACAACTCTGAAATGCTGGCCGGCCGGACGTTGAGACTGGACGTGCTCGACAGCAAGAAAAAGTCGGTGGCTGCCGCGGGCACGCTGATCGATCAACCTCTGGCAAAGAAAATTGCCGCCCTGCCTGCCTGCAATATTAAGATTGTCCCCTATGTTTCAGGCGAAATCGAGTATTTCACCGCTGACAGGGAATCTAATAAATGTATAGCGCAGGCCAATGCGCCGCTCAATGCCAGGGACGAGTTCATGGAGGAGCGTGTCGGCGCTATACGCAGCGGCAAATATGTGACGGAGCCGCCCGAGAAAATCGACTACATGGACGTCTCCCCCAAGCAGGTTTTCAGTGTTACCACGGCACTTATTCCATTCCTCGAGCATGACGACGCCAACCGTGCATTGATGGGCTCGAATATGCAGCGCCAGGGCGTACCCCTGGTCAAACCCGAAGCTCCCCTTATTGGCACCGGCATGGAAAGCGAGGTTGCCAAGTACAGCGGGCAGGTGGTCTACGCTGTGGAGCAGGGCGAGGTCGTAGCTGTCGACAGCAAGAAAATAACGGTCAAAAGCGATGGCAGGAAGCGCGACTATAACCTGACCAAGTTTTACCGCACCAACCAGGGTACTTGCATCAACCAGCGCCCGGTTGTCAGGCGGGGAGAGATCGTTATGGCCGGACAGGTCATAGCTGACGGGGCCGCCACTCAGAATGGCGAGCTTGCCCTTGGCCAGAATGTGCTGTGCGCGTTTATGACCTGGAGAGGATATAACTTTGAAGACGCCATCATTATCAGCGAAAGGCTGGTAAAGCAGGATAAATTTACCTCGATCCATATCGAGAAGTACGAGGTCGAGGCGCGCGAAACCAAGCTGGGCAAAGAGGAGATAACCAAGGACATCCCCAATGTGGGAGAAGAAAGTCTGAGGGACCTGGACGAGTTCGGTGTGATCAGGGTCGGCGCAGAAGTGGGGCCGGGTGACATACTGGTGGGAAAAATCACCCCCAAAGGTGAGACCGAGCTGACAGCCGAGGAGAAGCTGCTCAGGGCCATATTCGGTGAGAAAGCACGCGAAGTAAAGGATACCTCATTGCGTGTACCCCACGGCGAGGGCGGAAAAGTTATTGAGGTAACCGAGTTTAATAGCGATAATCATGCCGACCTTCCGGCGAACGTGATCAAGCTGGTCAGGGTCTGGATTGCCCAGAGACGTAAAATCTCCGTGGGAGACAAGATGGCCGGCAGGCACGGCAACAAGGGTGTTATCTCCATTATATTGCCCGAAGAGGACATGCCCTTCATGCCCGACGGCAGACCGATTGATATCGTACTCAATCCCATCGGTGTGCCCTCGAGAATGAATATCGGCCAGATACTGGAAACGCACCTGGGCCTCGCTGCCGACATCTTCGGTGAGAGGGTAATCAATCCCATCTTCGATGGCGCCGATACCGAGGCTGTTGAAGATGCGCTGGGCAAAGCCTGGATTGTACGCAGGGCTCGCGAAGAGGGTGTTATTAACCAGGACCGCCTCGACGACGAGGGTTTTGCTCTGGTCAAGAAATGGCTGAGCGATCATGTGATAAATGCCGGTAAGGTGTTCGATGAGAGTGGCAAGTATCACGGTGAGGCCCGGCGGGCCAGCCTGATACTGTGGCTGGAAAAAGAGATCGGCGGAGCGGTGCCCAGAGACCTGAGCAACGAGGAACTGGACGAGAAGGTGGAGGCGGCATACATGGAGACCAAGATAGTGCCGCCCACATTCGGCAAGATTCAGCTGCGCGACGGCAAGACGGGCGAGCTTTTCGACCAGCCGGTCACCGTCGGCATTATCTATATGATGAAATTGATCCACCTGGTGGATGATAAAGTCCATGCCAGGTCAACGGGACCCTACTCACTGATCACGCAGCAGCCCCTGGGCGGGAAGGCGCAATTCGGAGGCCAGCGCTTCGGCGAGATGGAAGTCTGGGCGCTCGAGGCCTACGGCGCCAGCCACACCTTGCAGGAGCTTCTGACCGTTAAATCGGACGACGTTCAGGGCAGGGCCAAGGCGTACGAGGCGCTGGTCAAGGGCGAGGACGTTTTGCAGCCCGGAGTTCCCGAATCGTTCAAGGTACTCTTCATGGAGCTGCGCAGCCTCGGCCTGGCGGTGGAGCTGCTTAACGAGGAGGACCAGAGCATCAACCTGTTCGAGGATAAGAAAAAGATGGGCGGGCTGCCCAAAGCTTTAAGATAGGGGATATAAAGTGTTCGAAATAAACGATTTTAACGCAATACGAATCTCCCTTGCATCGCCCACACAGATCGAGGACTGGTCTTACGGCGAGGTAACCGAGCCGGAGACTATCAACTACCGCACGCTTAAACCGGAGAAGGACGGTCTTTTTTGCGAAAGGATCTTCGGTCCCGTTAAGAACTACGAATGCTACTGCGGTAAATACAAGAAAATCCGCTATCGCGGCGTTACCTGCGAAAGGTGCGGCGTAACGGTAGAGCATTCCAAGGTGCGCCGTGAGCGCATGGGCCATATCACCCTGGCCGCGCCGGTTGCGCATATCTGGTTCGCCAAGGGCGTGCCCAGCCGGTTGGCCCTCCTGCTTGATATATCCCCGCGCAATCTTGAGCGGGTCCTCTATTTCGCCCAGTATGTGATCATCGCGAGAAACGAGGAGGCCTGCCGGCAGAAGCTGGATACATATTATGCCGAAAGGAAACAGGGATTGCTCAACTCGCTGGAGGAACTGGAAAGCAATAAGTCCGATTCCGAAAGCCATGCTGAGAAAAAGAGGACCATAGAGGAGAAACTGGCTGACCTGGAGAATGACAACAGGATCGACAATACTGAGATAAAAAAGCTTCATCTACAGGTATTGAGCGAGAACGAATACCAGCGTTACAGGGAAAAATACGGTGACGCCTTTGAAGTGGGTATGGGCGCAGAGGCCATACTCAATATACTGAGGTCGATGAGCCTGGAAGACCTCCGCCAGCAGCTGGTTAAAGATATCAGGCAAAGCGAGGGCCAGAAACACAAGAAGCTAAGCAAGCGGCTGCGCATCGTGGAAGCGTTCTGGCGTAGCGGCAATAAGCCGGAGTGGATGATCTTCACGGTCCTTCCGGTACTGCCTCCGGAGCTGCGTCCTATAGTGCAGCTTGATGGCGGCCGGTTTGCGACCAGCGACCTTAACGACCTTTACCGCAGGGTGATCAATCGCAATAACCGTCTCAAGAAACTGATGGAGCTCGGCGCGCCCGAGATCATCGTGCGTAACGAGAAAAGGATGTTGCAGGAGGCGGTTGATGCCCTGATGGACAACGGCAGGAGAGGAAGGCTGCCCAGCGCCGCCAGCACGCATAAATTGAAGTCGCTTTCAGATATGCTGCGCGGCAAGCAGGGCAGGTTCCGCCAGAATCTGCTGGGCAAACGCGTCGATTATAGCGGACGTTCGGTTATCGTGGTCGGTCCTGAGCTCAAGCTGCACCAGTGCGGACTGCCCAAGCATATGGCGCTGGAGCTCTTCAAGCCCTTTGTCATGCGCAGGCTGATCGAACAGGGCTTCGCCCACAATATTAAGAGCGCCCGCCGTCAGGTTGAGCGGGCCAGGGCGGAAGTATGGGACATCCTGGCCGAGGTGATCAAGGAACGCCCGGTGATGTTGAACCGCGCGCCCACACTGCACAGGCTGAGCATCCAGGCCTTTGAGCCCACGCTCATTGAGGGCAGCGCTATTCAGCTGCATCCCCTGGTGTGCTCAGCGTTCAATGCCGACTTCGATGGCGACCAGATGGCTGTCCACGTGCCGTTGTCCAGATCGGCTGTACGCGAGGCGCGGGAACAGATGCTGAGCGTGCACAACATGTTGCTGCCCAGCTCAGGTGAGCCGGTTATGACGCCTACGCTGGATATGGTGCTCGGATGTTATTACCTTACCAATATGAGGCCGTCCGTCTCAGACAAGCCTAGGCTGTTTGGCAGCCCCGCCGAGGCCATACTTGCCTATGAGATGTTCAAAATCACGGGCGACTGCATGTACCCGGACCTGCATGAGGAAATCCTGGTCAGAATCAGGGGATCCGAGCAGGCGCCGGAGCAGGAGCAGGAGCAGGAGAACAGCGATACCGCTGCGGAGCCCGTAGAAGAGACAAAGTCGCAGCAATATAAGGAGATGCGCTTGCCGGGCCCTGATGGCAGGACTTTCAAGACCAGCGTCGGCCGCATCATATTCAACCAGATATTGCCGGATGAGCTGAGATACCATGAACCTTACAATGGGTTCTTCAATTACGCTACCAGTAAAGGTGACCTGCGTCGCCTCGTTTCAGAATGCTTCCGCTGGTGCGGCCGCGAGAAAACGGTGCGCATGCTGGACGAGCTTAAAAGACTGGGATTCGAATATACAACTAAATCGGGCACAACCATATCCGCCAGGGATATAGAAGTGCCCAGGGTCAAGCAGAAGCTGATGAGCAGGGGCGACGAGGACATCGCCATCTTGCAGAGCCAGTACAATAAAGGCCTGATTACCGAGGAAGAATATGAGGCGCAGGCTATCGACGTATGGACACGCACGACCAATCAGATAGAGGAAGAGATCAAAAAGTCGCTGGACCGCTATGGCGGCGTTTATATGATGGCCAATTCCGGCGCCAAGGGTAACATCTCGCAGATAAGACAGATGGCGGGAATGAGGGGGCTCATGACAGACCCCTCAGGACGCATCATCCCCTTCCCCATCAAGGCCAGCTTTAGAGAAGGGCTGTCGGTGATGGAGTACTTCATGTCCACCCACGGAGCGCGCAAGGGTCTGGCGGACACTGCGCTCAGGACTTCGGACGCAGGTTACCTCACTCGCCGCCTGATTGATGTAGCACAGGACCTGATCATCCTGGAAGAGGACTGCGGATACTCGGGTGAAGGCCTCATATTCTCGGCTGTTTATGGCGAGAAAGAGAAGGGCCTGCTGCCGTCTTTTGAGGAGAGGATAAAGGGCCGGCTGGCGGCCAGGGACATCGTTCATCCCGGCACCGGGGAAATCATCGTTGCCAGGAACGAGATGATCGATGAGGAAAAAATAAAGCAAATCGTCCAGGCTGACATTAAAGAGATAAGCATAAGGTCGCCGCTCATCTGCAACTCGAAGCGCGGCGTCTGCCGCCATTGCTACGGGCGCGACCTGTCCTCTACCGAGTTGGTCAAAATCGGCACGGCGGTCGGTATTATCTCGGCGCAGAGCATCGGCGAGCCCGGCACACAGCTTACGCTGAGGACCTTCCACACGGGCGGTGTGGTTGGTATGGATATCACCACCGGTCTGCCGCGTGTGGAGGAGCTTTTTGAGGCCAGGATCCCCAAGGGCAAAGCCATACTTACCGAGATAGACGGCACGGTCAACCTGAACGAGATTGTCGAAGACGGTGTACTGAAGAAGCGCGAGATCATCATAACGCATATAGAGAAGTACCCCATCGATTACGATGTGCCCGCGGGCTACAAGATTCTGGCCGAGAATAATGCCTATGTCAGGGGAGGCGATGTTCTGGCCGAACCTGATACCTCGCTGGTCAAATCGGGGGAACAGTCCCACAAGCCGCTGTTTGCCCGTGTAGACGGCGTGGTCAAGCTCGAGGGCGGCAAGATCATACTGACCTATGAAGAGAAGGACGAGCGCAAGTACGATGATATACCGGTGACCGCGCATATCCTGGTCAAACAGGGCGATTATGTACGGGCCGGAGACAAACTCATCGAAGGCGTCAAGGATCCTCAGGATATCCTGCATATCAACGGAAGGCAGGACGTATTGCGCTACCTGATTGACGAGGTGCAGAAGGTATACCGCAGTCAGGGTGTGAACATAAATGACAAGCATATCGAGACCATCGTCCGGCAGATGCTGAGAAGGGTTAGAGTGGAATTCTCTGGCGACACGGACCTGCTGGTGGGCGACCTGGTCGACAGGCTCGACTTCGAGAACATCAATGCCATGATGGAAGCGGAGGGCGGTGACCAGGCTGTGGCGCGACCTGTGCTGCTTGGCATAACCAGGGCATCGTTGAATACAGACAGCTGGCTGGCTGCGGCCTCATTCCAGGAGACTACCAGGGTGCTGGCCGAGGCGGCTATCTGGGGCAAGACCGACAGGCTTCACGGGCTTAAGGAGAACGTTATCATCGGTAAACTGATACCGTCCACCATAACCCTGACTCAGAAGCTGGGTAAACCTATCAACCGGTTGCTGGAGGACAGCCCCGAGGTATTTACTGAATCGGTAAGCAACTTTGTTAATCCCCTGTCCGTTGATGAAGCTGAGCCCGAGGAGCCAACTGAAACACAGGTTGAACAGGAATAAAAAGTAATTAATCTGCGCGAATGGAAGCGGCCCTGCCAGTAAGGCAGGGCCGCTTTGTTTCAGCAGGCAACAGCAGCGTTCGAGGGCGAAACCGTGTGCTATAATGCTACTAATAGGTAAGGTATGTCCGCATGCAGGAAGAGGAATCACCTCGCATAGTATCAGGCAAACCGGGCCCCGATGACACCACTTTAGATGTCAACCTCCGTCCCAAGAAGCTTGACGATTTCATCGGGCAGCAGAAGGTCAAGGAGAACCTCGATATCGGGATAAAGGCTGCGCAGAAACGCGGTGAGGCCATCGACCATATCCTGCTTTATGGACCTCCCGGTCTGGGCAAGACCACGCTGGCTTTCATTATCGCCGGTGAGATGGGAGTGAACATCAAGGTCAGCTCCGGGCCGGCAATCGAGCGGCCCGGGGACCTGGCGGCCATACTGACCAATCTACAAAAGGGGGATGTGCTCTTCATCGATGAGGTGCACAGGCTGAGCAGGATCGTGGAGGAGATTCTTTATCCCGCCATGGAGGACTATGCTCTCGATATCATTCTGGGGAAGGGGCCGGGGGCCAGGAGCCTGAGGTTGAATTTACCCCGTTTCACCCTTATCGGGGCCACCACGCGCTATGCTGCCATGAGCTCTCCTCTGAGGGACAGGTTCGGCTCGGTGCACAGGCTGGATTTCTATGATGTGGATTCCATCGGCTCGATCATCAGGCGTTCAGCGCGCATTTTCAAGCTGAAGATCGATGACGCAAGCATAGATATTATCGCCTGCCGCGCCCGCGGCACGCCGCGCGTGGCCAACCGACTGCTCAAGCGCATCCGCGACTATGCCCAGGTGAAGGCCAACGGTGTGGTGACTCAGGAGGTTGCCCTCGAGGCCATGGGCAAACTGGAGGTGGACCAGATCGGGCTGGATGAGATCGACCGCAAGGTGATGAGGACCATCATACAGAAGTTCGACGGCGGGCCGGTCGGTCTGGATACGATCGCAGCCTCCATCAGCGAGGAAGCCGACACGATAGAAGGCGTCTACGAGCCGTACCTGCTGCAGTTGGGATTCCTGGAGAGGACTCCCAGGGGCCGCATGGCCACCCGGCTGGCCTACGAGCACCTCGGTATTGCTTATAAGAAGGGTCGCTCTCCCCAGGGTTCGCTCTGGTAGGGGGACGACGGAAACGAGACCGTATTTGACAGCGCATTAGCATTCCTATAAACTATTACTCATTAAAAGTCCTCTGGTGGTCAGAGCGAGGCGGAACCACCCGTTCCCATCCCGAACACGGAAGTGAAACGCTTCAGCGCAGACGATACTAAGGGAGGGATTCCTTGGGAAAATATGCCACTGCCAGGGACTTTTTTTATTGCCCTTTTTTCCGTAAAGCCCGCCTTTTTAAACTTCATATGAAGCTGCTGTTCTTTGACTTGCCTCATACTACAACATATAATTCATAGTACACAGAGCCCATCGAGGCTACTTCTGAATTCCACTTTTCGAGGTTACTATGGCCAGTAGATTTGAAAAATTCTCGGAGCGTGCCCGCCGGGCGCTTACGCGCGCCCAGGAGGAGGCACAGCATTTCGGGCACAGTTATATCGATACGGAACACATATTGCTGGGACTGATCGCCGAAGAAGACAGCGTGGCAAGCCAGGTCCTCAATAACCTGGGAGTGGCGACCAGCAAGGTCCGTTCCGCCGTTGAATTCATCGTGGGACGTGGCGGACGTCCCAACACCAACGAGGTCGGGCTTACGCCGAGGGCCAAGAAGGTCATCGAGCTGGCCGTCGACGAGGCCAGGCGCCTTAATCACAGCTATATCGGCACCGAGCACCTGCTGCTGGGGCTGCTCAAAGAGAGGGAAGGCTCGGCGGCCGGTGTGCTCGAGAGCCTGGGAGTCACCTTCGATAAGGTGCTGGCCGAAGTCAACAAGCTTCTGACCGCGGCCGGCGGGCAGGCCAGGGCCGTGACCAAGGAGGGGGCCAGGACCCCCATACTTGACCAGCTCGGTGTGGACCTGACCAACCTCGCGCGCCAGGGCAAGCTGGACAACATCGTCGGCAGGGAAAAGGAATGCGAACGCATCATCCAGATACTCAGCCGGCGCACCAAGAATAATCCCGCGCTCATCGGCGAGCCGGGCGTGGGCAAATCAGCCATCGTGACCAAGCTGGCGCAGCAGATCATAACCGGAGATATACCCGAGCCCCTCAGGAACAAGAGGCTGGTGACACTGGATATCGGGTCGCTGGTGGCCGGCACCAAGTACCGCGGAGAATTTGAAGAGAGACTGAAAAAAGTCCTCGACGAGATCAAGGGAGCCGGCAACTGCATCGTCTTCATCGACGAACTGCACACTATCGTTGGAGCGGGCGCGGCCGAGGGTGCCGTGGACGCCTCCAATATACTAAAACCCTCGCTCTCCAGGGGAGAGATACAGTTTATCGGCGCCACCACCCTGGATGAATACCGCAAATATATAGAGAAGGATGCTGGCCTGGAAAGGAGGTTCCAGCCCGTTACTGTGGCGGAACCGACAGTAGAGCAGACTGTAGCCATTTTAAAAGGCATCAAGCATCACTACGAGGATTACCACAAGCTGATTATCCATGAGGAGGCCCTGACCGCGGCCGCCTCCATGGCATCGCGTTATATCTCCGACCGCTTCCTGCCGGACAAGGCTATCGATATCATGGACGAGGCTTCCTCTCGTGTCAGGATCAAGAAAGGCGTCGTCCCCATCGGCATCGCCGAGGCGCAGAAGGCGCTGGAGATAGTCAGGCGCGATAAGGACAACGCTATCGGTTCGCAGCAGTATGAGATGGCGGCCGAACTGCGGGACCGAGAGGTTCAGTTGCAGGCCAAGGTCAAGAACATGGAACAAGAGTGGCAGGATACCCAGAAGAAGGAGACTCCCATCGTGACCAAGGAGGATATCGCCGAGGTCGTCAGCATGTGGACTGGCATACCTGTCATCAGCCTCACCATGGACGAGTCCGAGCGGCTGCTCAAAATGGAGGAGGCCATCCACCAGGACATCGTGGGTCAGGACGAGGCTATCCTCACCATCGCCAAGGCTGTACGCCGTTCGCGCGCCGGGCTCAAGGAAGCCAGGCGCCCCATGGGTTGCTTCATTTTCCTGGGACCCACCGGCGTGGGCAAGACCGCGCTGGTCAAGGCGCTGGCCAAGTTCATGTTCAAGAGCGAAGACGCCATGGTCAGGCTGGACATGTCCGAGTTCATGGAGCAGCACAACGTCGCCCGCCTGGTCGGCGCACCCCCGGGATACATCGGCTATGAAGAGGGCGGGCAATTGACCGAGGCGGTCAGGCGCAATCCCTACTCTGTGATCCTGCTGGATGAGATAGAGAAGGCGCACCCCAATGTTTACGACATACTTCTGCAGATCATGGACGATGGCCACCTGACTGACGCCAAGGGCAGGCGGGTGGATTTCCGCAACACCATTCTGGTCATGACCTCCAATGTGGGCGCGGAGCTGATCAAGCGCGATTCAGCGCTGGGTTTCAGCGTCCAGATTGATGGTGATAAGAACCGCCAGGTGGTCTACGAGAAGATGAAGGAAAAGGTCCTGAGCGTGATGAAAAACAAGTTCAGGCCCGAGTTTTTAAACCGCATCGACGCAGCCATAGTGTTCCATGCGCTCAGCAAGGAACATATACGCGAGATCGTCAATCTTATGCTGCGCGAGGCCGTCAACTCCATGGCGGAGAAGCAGATCATACTCGAGGTCTCCAGCGCCGCCAGGGACTATCTTGGAGAAAAAGGCTACGATCCCAATTACGGTGCCCGTCCGCTGCGTCGCGTCATCCAGCAGGAAGTAGAGGATAAACTCTCGGAGAACGTCCTGCGAGGCGAATACGAGGCCGGCTCCAAGGTACTGGTTGACTACGACGGGACCGAGATAATCATCCGCAAGCTTGAAAAAGCCGTAGCGCCCGCCGCGGAGAGCAAGCTGCTCGCGGGCGAGGGCAACCACTTGCTGAGCAGCAATAATCCCTGAGCTATAATAAACAATTGGATTTCAAGAGGGCGTGACCGGTTCACGCCCTCAGTCTTTTTCGCTGCTGGCTCTGTCTGTGCCTGTTTCCGATACCCCAAACAGACAGAGCGCAGCCACCAAAATAGCAGCCGCCCAGAAAATGAACGGCCAGGCGATGTTCCTTACAGCCAGCAAGCCTCCGACAATGGGCAGAAAGAATCCGCCGATATTCTGGCTGGTTACGGCTAAACCCAGGGAAGTTGCCCCGTAGGCGGGGCCGATTCCTTTCATCTCGAGAATCATCGTGTAACACAGTGCAACCACGCCCATGTAAGCAAATCCAATGAGCGGGACCAGGAGCCAGAGGAACACCGTGCTGGATATCGTTAGAAGGTATGTGCCGGCGCCCATGGCAACGGCGCAGGCTATGATCAAGGCTTTTCTGCGGCCGATCCTGTCGGAAATCACGGGTATTAAAAGTGCCCCTGCAATGCCGGCAAAGAAGAGAGTCGATGATATCGAGTCGCCTACATTGCCTGGCAAACCGGTATTGGCAAGGTATGTCGGTAAATAACCCATAATTGCCGTAAAGGAGCCCATAAGCATGACGTTCACTATCAGGATAAGCCACATATCTCTGGAGCGAAAGATAACTCCAAGTGCTTCATGGAGAGCAACAGGTTTTTCGTTACTGCCCTTTTGGGCACTGTTCTGGCGCGGTACTTGCGTCCCTGTCATCAGAGCGAGCCAGGCATAGCCGAGGATGAAGCAAACAGCGCTATAAACGAAAAGGACATTTCGCCACGATCCGACTAACGGTAATATAAAGGTTGCTCCGAGCGCCGTGGAAAGCATTGCACCGATACAAAATCCGGAATTGGTAATCCCGACTGCCAGGCCAAGCTGGCCCGGAGGGAAGTACAGGCCCGGGACTCGGTTCACTGTAGGGATTGCCGCCCCGACTGCAACACCACAGAGCAACATTGACGCGCTAAGGCTGATATAGTCAAACGACAGTGCCCTCAGGCCGTTGGTCAAGGCGACCATGAAACACAAAATGCCGATGACCTTATACAATTTGAAGCGGTCACCGGCCAGACCTCCAAGGAACGAACCAAATGTCATGCCGAGAGAAAAACAGCCCCATATCACTCCAATTTGCAGAAGAGTCAAATCCAGTTCGTTTGTGATACTGCTGAAGAGTACAGGAATCGCTGTGAAAGGTATTCCTACAATACCGATAAAAACTGTCGTATTGAGTATTAGAATTGACCATTTATTAAGAGCATGTCTTTGCTTTATCACCGGTTATCTCCCTCTAATGTGATCCATCGGAGCAATCCTGTCTGGCTTTAGTATGTTTGATGGTGTTGCCTCTATTTATGAAACTCGATGCCTCAGTACTTTACCGTAGATATTACGTCTGATTACGAGGTAGGCGCTCTGCGAGATTCTGCGCCCGTAGTATGACAGCTTGCCCAGACTGCCCGGGATTACTATGAATTTGCCTTTCTCAATCCCGCGTACTATCTCTGTGATACCTTTATCGAACGGTGTTCTCCAGAAGCTCCATACCTCCCGTTCATAACCTCTGTCGAAGCCGTAGTAATGGGCGTTTTTCAGGATGGTTGTCTCTATGGGTGAAGGGCAGACCACTGTCACCTTAATACCCTTGTTCACGACCTCGTTGTAGAGGGCTTCGCTCATACCGGCTACAGCGAACTTGCTCGCTCCGTAGGCTGTCTCTGCCGGGCTGCCTGCCAGGCCGCCCATGGATGACACATTGACCACGTGTCCGGAGCCCTGCTTTACCATCGCCGGCAGGAATGCCATGAGCATATAGACGGTGCCCCAGAAGTTGACGGCCATAATCCTCTCCCATTCCTCAATTGGGACATCCAGGAATTCGCCCACAACGACCACTCCGGCGTTGTTTATGAGCATGTCTATGTCTCCTACCTCAGATGTGACTTTGCCGGCGAGTTCATTTACCTGGCCACGATTACTCACATCCACAAGGTAACGGTGACATCTGGCGCCGCTCCTTTCAATCTCCGCAGCTGTCTGCTCCAGCGCGGTGCTGTCTATGTCGACCAGTACAAGCTCATGTCCCTTTTTTGCGAATGCAAGGGACATTCCCCTGCCCAGTCCGTTGGCTGCGCCTGTAATAAGAATCCTCATCTTGATAACCCCCTTAGTCTATTACGACCTGCATTTTGTTCCATGTCGCAACATCCCTATTAATTAACAGGTTAGATGAAGAGGAAGAAAGCGGTCAAAATGGAAGCTAAACTATATTTGATTGCTATTTGAATCTTCTATAAAAATGTCGACCGCCGGTCGAATATTCGGAGTGTGCGGGCAGCGGGCATGACAGGGGGGCTGGTTTAGAGCTGTGATGATTGCCTGCTATGACTTGATAAGGGCGTGCTCCAGCATTTGAACTGCTGTTTCCTCAAAGCGGGATGTATCGAATTTCATCCACATCAAACACGTACGCGCTACCCATTCAACGATTCCAGTCACCATTCTCGCAGCCATCAGAGGATCATATTCTCTCATTCTCCCTCTGCTGATACCCCTGGTGATGGCGGCGACCAGAATCTTCTCCAGCCTTTTGCTGGCGTCCGGTTCCCTTATATTATCCATGCCGAGTGTGCAGCGAATGTCCATCAAACGTATGATGTCGGCATTCCGGGAAGCATACAGAACTACGTTATGCACACAGGTTCTGATCTGCTCAGGCCCTATTGTATCTGACAGAGACTTCTCTAAAATATCGCATACACTTCTGACATAACCGTTAACCAGGGCATCCGCGACGGCCAGCTTGGAGTCGAAATAAAAATATATCGTTCCGTGCGCGATCCCGGCCCGTTCCGCGATCTGATTCATACTCGTCCGGGCATAGCCCTGCCGGCTGAAAAGGTCCCGTGCCACAACGAGTATTTCACTACGTCTTCCCCGAACTGATCGTCTTGCCATCGTTGTCGTTGCTGAAGATTGGTTATTAAGACTAACAGCACCTTATAAAACATGTCAACCTGCCGGTATTATTAAATCGAGACGTTCGAAAGTTGATCTCCCGGATGTTTGATTAAGGAAAGTTGTGCCTGTTTTTGCTATCATTTGCTGGCTGGCGTGCAAGCGGAAAAGGTACTGAATTGGAAAAGCAGAAGTTTAAAACAGTCTTCGTCTGTCAGAAATGCGGCAGGGAAAGCCCCAAGTGGGAGGGGCGCTGCCCCGGCTGCCAGGAATGGAACTGCCTGATTGAGACTACTGTTGCGACAGGTAAACGCACAGCTGAGAGCAAGCCGGATACAGCGGGACGCCTGCTGGAGCTGGTCAAGCTCAAGCGCGACGACTATTCCCGCGTCAGCCTGAACATCGGCGAGCTTGATCGCGTGCTGGGGGGGGGACTGGTGGCCGGTTCTGTGGTACTGGTCAGCGGCGATCCGGGCATTGGAAAGTCGACGCTGCTGCTGCAGGTGTCGGATGCGGTCACGAAAAATAGTCAGGGCCAGGTGGTATACGTTTCCGGCGAGGAATCATCACAGCAGCTCAGGATGCGCGCCGAAAGGCTGGGCGTGGGGGGCGGTGGGTTGTACGTATACCCGGAGACGAACATGGATAACGTCATGGCCGGACTGGAATCGATGCAGCCGTCTCTGGTGGTGATAGACTCCGTCCAGACCGTTTACCTGGATGAGATCAACGGCGCTCCGGGCAGCATCAACCAGATCAGGGAGTGCACTCTTCGTTTGCTGCGCTGGTCTAAAAAGACCGGTGTGCCGGTCTTTCTCTCCGGACATGTGACCAAGGATGGCTCCATTGCAGGTCCCAAAGCCCTGGAGCACATCGTGGATGTCGTTCTCAGCCTGGAGGGCGAGTCCTTTAACAGCTACCGCATACTGCGGAGCACCAAGAACAGGTTCGGCTCGACCAACGAGGTAGGTGTTTTCGAAATGGGCGGCGCGGGACTTAGCGAGGTGGCCAATCCCTCACAGTTTTTCCTGGAGTCGTACGAACAGGGCGCCATCGGTGCCGCAGTGGTGCCGACGCTCGAGGGCAGCCGTCCCCTGCTGGTTGAGGTACAGGCGCTGACCAGTTCCGCTGCCTATGGCCCCCCGCGGCGCATAAGCAACGGAGTCGATTTCAACAGGCTGCTGCTGATCTGCGCCGTACTAACCAGGCGCGCAGGAGTGGGCCTGTACAACCAGGATGTTATAGTCAATGTAACGGGTGGAATAAGGATATCTGAGCCGGCCGCCGACCTGGGAATCGCCATGGCCATCGCTTCCAGCTTCCGCGATGCAAAGTTGATGCCCGGCACGGTGGCGGTGGGCGAAATAGGATTGAGCGGCGAGCTCAGGTCGGTGCCGCAGATGGATAGAAGGATCGCCGAGTCCGTTCGGCTGGGATTTACCAGGTGCATAATACCCTCAGCGGTGAAGAAGATACCCCGCGCGCCGGGCGGTCTTGAGATCATCAGGGCAAGCAGCATATCCGAGGCACTGAAGGTCGGCCTGGAGAAAAAATCCGCGAAAAAGGACGCTGACGATGAATGAGTCTGCCGGCGGCGTAGTCGCCGTTGTCGTGGGCGCCGGCGGCGGCAGCAGGATGGGCGCGGAGAAGACATTCCTAAATCTGGCCGGGAGGCCGGTCATAGCCTGGTCGGTTGAGGTGCTCCAACACAATAAGAACATCAGCGAGATAGTTCTGGTTTTACATAAAAATAACGTAGATGAAGGCAGAAGGCTTGCAACTGACAAGGGATGGACCAAAGTGAAGACCGTCTGTGCGGGAGGTAACCTGCGGCAGGACTCGGTGAAAAAGGGACTGGCATCGATCAGGGATTGTCAGCTGGTGCTGGTGCACGACGCCGCACGTCCTTTTCTCACAGATGAACTGATAGATGAAGGTATTGAAGCCGCCAGGTCCGGCGGCTCCGCCGTCGCAGCCGTGCCGGTCAAGGATACCATCAAGCAGGTGGATGAAGAAGGGATAGTAACGGCGACATTGCCGCGCAACCGGCTGATGGCGGTTCAGACGCCGCAGGTTTTTCGATTTAAAATATTGAAGGATGCCTACGCTTCACTGGCCGGCGAGGTCACGGACGACGCCGCCGCCGTTGAACGGACCGGCCTGAAAGTGAAGCTTTATAACGGGGATTATGAGAATATTAAGATCACGACACGTGAAGATCTGGCGTTGGCGGAAATAATAGCTAAGCGAAGGTGAAAGTATGAGAGCAGGCATTGGTTATGATGTTCATCCTCTGAAATCGGGGCGCGACCTTATCCTGGGTGGTGTGAAAATCCCTTTTAAGAAGGGGCTGGACGGCTACAGCGATGCCGATGTGCTGGTGCACGCCATCATGGATGCCCTGCTGGGTGCGGCGGGATTGAAAGACATCGGGCACCAGTTCCCTTCCGATGATCCGCAGCATAAGGACGCCGCCAGCATACATATGCTGGAGCATGTAGCCCGCAAGGTGGCCTCGGCGGGCTACAGCATCAAAAATATCGATAGCCAGCTGATCGCGCAGGAGCCCAAAGTGGCCCCCTACATAGACCAGATGAGACATAACATAGCGTTGGCCCTGCGCATCGAGGAGGACCAGGTGATGGTCAAGGCCACCGCAACGGACGGACTGGGATTTGTCGGCAGGGGCGAAGGGATGGCCGCCTACGCCGTGGCGGCGCTGGGTCAATAATTACACTTAAAAAGGAACGTCACATGAAGATCTACAACACTCTATCAGGACAGAAGGAGGACTTCGTTACGCCGGGTGACGAGGTGAAGATGTATGTATGCGGCGTGACGGTTTACGACGTCTGTCATTTCGGCCACGCCCTCTGCTATGTCTCTTTCGATGTTATAAGGCGCTACCTGGAATACCGGGGATACAGGGTGAAATACGTTCAGAATTTCACCGATATCGATGACAAGATCATCAACCGCTCCAGGGAGAGGGGCATTCCCTGGCAGGAACTTGTGGAAAAGTATATCGCTGAGTATTTCACGGATACCGATGCGTTGAACATCAAAAGGGCGACCGTCTACCCCCGTGCCACGGAAGAGATATCCAGGATACTCGAGGTTATCAGGGTACTGCTTGAGAAGGGGCATGCTTATCAATCGGAGGACAGCGTTTATTTCCGCGTCAAGAGCTTCCCGGGCTACGGCAAACTCACCCACCAGAGCGCCGATGACATGCGCGTGACGGCGACGGCCGAGGCCGAGAAGAAGGAGGACCCGCTGGACTTTGCGCTCTGGAAGGCGGTCAAGCCGGGCGAGCCTTCCTGGCCGAGCCCGTGGGGAGAGGGCAGGCCCGGCTGGCATATCGAGTGTACCGCCATGTCCACCGGGCACCTGGGCAATTCGCTGGATATACACGGTGGAGGGCAGGACCTTATATTCCCGCACCATGAGAACGAGATGGCCCAGTCGGAATGCTATACGGGCGTCGTTCCCTTCGTGCGCATCTGGATGCACAACGGCTTCCTGCAGCTCGGCGCCGATAAGATGAGCAAGTCACTGGGCAACCTGGTCACCATCAGGGAGGCGCTGGCGCGCAACAGCGCCGATGCCATACGGCTCTTCATTATCAGCTCCTATTACAGGATGCCCCTGCGCTACAGCACTGAGGCGCTGGACGCCGCCGAGGCCGGCATCGAGCGGATGCGCCAGGCTCTCAAAGCGGAAGGCAAGCCGGGTGGCGCTGTCCTGGACGCTGAGCCGTTCAAGGCACGTTTTGTCGAGTCCATGGACGATGATTTCAACGCTCCGCAGGCGGTGGCGGCCATGTTCGAGCTCGTGCGCGAGATCAACCGCGGCAATGAAAAAGGGATGGATGTCAGGGCGGCGCAGGATGGGCTGAAAGAGCTGGCAGGTGTGATCGGTTTCACGCTGCAGAAAAGCAAGAATCTGTCGGCGGAGCAGGAAAAGGAGATAGAGCAGCTTATCGCCGCGCGCAGCGAGTACCGCAAGGCCAAGGAATGGAAGAAGGCCGACGAGGTACGCGACCGGTTGGCAAGGATGGGCGTGGCAATTGAGGATACTGCCAAGGGAACGGTCTGGAAGACGGCTAAGTAGTCAGGTACATGGAGGGATTGATCAGCTTGATCGTATCGCCCACCTGCGCACCCAGTATGGAGGCCGCGCTGCCGTCCCTGTAAGAGAGCTCGAGGTAGTCGTTTCCCCCGATCAGGGCCATCAGTCCGCTGCCCTGCGAATAATACCTGCTTGTGTTGTCTATGCGCTGGTTTCTGACTTCGATCGCTGCTCCTCCCTGAGGTATATGGCGGCTGCGCAGGTTGGTGATCAGGTTGCCGAATCTGTCGATGTGTATGATATGGCCAACCATCTGACCTGAAACATCCTGAAATGGGGTGGGGATGGGGAAAACCGTCAGGTTGTTGATGCCCTCACCGAATTCCGTGATGGGCAGATCCAGCGAAAGATGTGCCGCGACCGGGGCGAAGATATCCCTGCCATGGAAAGTGGCGCTCACGGGATGCCTCCAGTACTCTTTACTGGTGATCGAGACGGCCTGGCATTCATCCGGTATTGGATGGCTGGCCGCCTGCCCCACCCTGACGAGGTGTTGCTCCTGGGCCTCGGTAATATCGTGGAGAACGTAGCTTAAAATCCCGTTGTCTGGAGCTATGAAGCAGGCTGTGGGAGTTTTAAGTATAACCGCCTTGCGGTGGCTTCCCACACCGGGGTCCACCACCACCACATGGATGCTGCCCTCGGGGAAATAGCGCCAGGAGGTATGGAGGAGAAAGGAGGCCTGCCGGATAGACTGGGGTTCCACCGAATGAGAGACATCGACTATCGTTGCCTGCGGATTGATGCCGAGGATGACGCCCTTCATGCTTGCAACGTAGCCGTCACCCGTGCCGAAGTCGGTCGTCAGCGTGATAACACGCGACATGCCGTTACGCCTCCCTGTTAAGCCGTGCTAACCCTGACTATCACGATAGAGAGGATGATGAATAGAACGGACAGAACTATAGTGACCTGGAACAGCGTTTTCTCCACTCCGCGCCTGGTGCGGTAAACGCCGTCGGCCTGTCCGAATATGCCGCCCAGGCCGCCGCCCTTGACCTGGAGCGCCAGGACGACGATGAGTGCGACCGCAAGTACGATCTCTGCTATGGTCAGATAGATGGGCATACTAATTTCCTCCGAGTTTGTCAACGATTATGGGCCTGACGACGGCCGGGTTGGCCTTTCCCCTGGAAGCTTTCATGACCTGTCCGATGAGGAAGGTCAGGGACGCTTCCTTGCCCGCTCGATAGTCGGCTACGGCCTTCTCGTTTTCTGCAATTACTCTGTCTATTATTATAGCAAGTTCACCGCTGTCGCTGATTTGTACCAGGCCCTTCTCGGCCACGATAGCGGCTGCTGACTTTCCTGTCTGAAACATTTCTTCAAACACGGTTTTGGCCAGCGGCCCGCTCAGGGTGCCCTTTTCGATCAACTCCAGCAGCTCGGCCAGCTGACCCGGCTGCACAGGGCTGTCGGATATCTGCTTGCCGGTCAAGTTGAGCAGGCGTGTGAAATCACCCAGCATCCAGTTGCTGGCGGCCTTGGCTTTATTAGCGCTCTCCTGTTTGCCTGAAGAGGAGAGTCCGGCGAGACATTCCTCGAAGTAGGCTGCCATCGCCCGGCTGTCGGTCAGCAGCCCGGCGTCATAGGGAGTGAGGCTGTATTGGCTGACGAAACGGTCGAATTTGGCCTCGGGCAGCTCGGGAAGTGAGGCCCTGATTTTTTCCACCAGCTCCCGGCTGAATGACAGCGGAGGCAGGTCCGGCTCCGGGAAATACCTGTAGTCATGGGCATATTCCTTGCTGCGCTGGCTGACCGTTACGCCTCTGTCGTCCACCCATCCCCTGGTCTCCTGGGCTATTTTCCCGCCGCTTTCCATCACCTCGCGCTGCCGCTTCTCTTCATATTCGAGTGCGCGGTATACGCCCCTGAAGCTGTTCATATTCTTGACCTCGACCTTGCCCAGGTATTCGCTGGTGCCGAACGGGCGGATGCTGATATTTGCGTCGCAGCGGAAGCTCCCCTCCTCCATATTGCCCGTGGATACGCCTAAATATTGGAGGATGGAGCGGAGCTTCATGAGGTAGAGGCGCGCCTCCTCGGGTGAGCTCATATCGGGCTCGCTGACGATCTCCATCAACGGCATGCCGGCGCGGTTGACGTCCACCAGGCTGTAGCTTTCGCCCTCGGGAGAGGTGCGGTGCAGTAGCTTGGCCACGTCCTCCTCGAGGTGGACGCGCGTTATGCCTATTTTTTTCTTTTTTCCCTCGATATCGATGACCAGGTATCCGTTGAGGCTCATCGGCATATCATACTGCGATATCTGGTAGCCCTTCATCAGGTCGGGATAGGGATAGTTCTTGCGGTCGAACTTGGCATGCTCAGGTATGGAGCATTTGAGCGCCAGGGCGGTCATGATGGTGAACTCCACGGCCTTCCGATTGATGGTGGGCAGGACCCCGGGCATGCCCATGCAGACCGGACAGACATGCGTATTGGGAGGGTCGCTGGCATAGCTGGTGCTGCAGGAGCAGTACATCTTGCTGCCCGTCAGAAGCTGCGCATGGACCTCCAGGCCTATGACTGTCTCGTATTTCACAACGCCGCATAGTATAGCAGCATCGTAGGCGCGCTTCAAACCACGTGTTGCGTCAAAATAAAGTGTTACCGAAAGCATAACCGTTGCGTCATAATT
>CAZDXZ010000024.1:0-23326 GCA_964509615.1 uncultured Dehalococcoidales bacterium | reverse complement strand
AGTCCACAACCGTCTTCGCCGGGGATAAATACTCGGCAGGCGAGATCGCCCGTCCGGTTTTCAGTCTGGTATAGGTTAACACGTGTGACTGCGGTGAGCCGTAGCTGCGAGCTGAATGCGTGGCAGGTAGCGAAGCAGTCCGATATTAGTGGCCATGCCATACAGGATTGCCGCATCGCCTGCGGCTACTCGCAATGACCATCATCCTCTAGTTATTGAGATTGCATAGAAGTAGAGCGGCAAGATAACCACGGCAATTCGTGCCTCATGATGACAGGCGACCGGCGGATTGAAAATCCTTCAGTCCTGCGCCTCCTGCACCGAGGCGCCGGAAGTGTTTCTCATCCGTTCGCTCAGGTCTATGCCCTTTTTCCTCAAATATGCCTTTCTGATGAACCACCACACGGTCCCCAGCATAAGTATTCCAACCAGGACGATTATTGTGTAAGGCGTTTTATTGATGTCGCCTTTATCGTCCAGCATATCAAGCACTATACCGAAGAGAAACATTAGCGAGAAGATCACTATGCAGCCGATCCAGATGAACCATCTCCAGAATTTATTGAACTGAAAAATACCTTTACTATACAGCTCCGGTATTTTTTTGGGCATCATCAGCACGGCTGTAGCGCCCAGTATCTGTACGACCATAATCGCCAGCACCTGAGCCAGTGCATATTGCTCAATGCCGGCCGCCACCAGAATACCGATTAATTCCAGTATAAATACGAGCAGTATGGCAATGCCGGGGGTAGCGAACCTTTTATCGATTTTCGCTACCGCCTGCGGTATGAGGCCGTCCCTGGCCCAGGCCACAAAGGTGCGGGCCCCTGACATGGTCAGACCGTTGATTGTGGTCAGCACGGCACAGGCGAAAGCGACATACAGCAGAATCACCAGAGGTGGCGAAAGAAATGTTGCGGCGTCAATCCAGATTGCATCGCTCCCGGCTTTACCCGCCTGATCCCATGGCATGGTAGCCACCAGGGCAAAAGACTGCAGCAAATATAGAAATAGAATAATAACCAGTGAAATGATCAGTGCGCGGGGTATGGTGCGGCGCGGCTCCTTTATCTCGCCGCCTATTTCAGCCAGAGCGATGAAACCGATCCACCCAACGGAGGCCACGACGATTACCAGGATGAACGGCAATACCCCATTGGGGAAAAGCGGTGTAAGATTGGCCGGATCGGAGTTCATCAACCCGCCGACGCCGAACACCAGTATGCCCAGAATAAACAGTACAAACATCAGCGCCTGAATCTTGGTTGATAGCGAGATACCAAAGTAGTTTATTACGGCAAAGATCGCCACCAGACCGATCGACCATACCAGCTCGGGAATTCCCGGCACGGATGCACAGATGATTTTGGCAAAGCCGACCGCCACAAAAACATTGGCTGTTATGATCGCCACGGCACCGGCGATGGAACAAATACCCCCCCAGAAGGGCGACAGCATCCTGGTCACCGAAACGTAGTTGGCGCCCGTAACGGGCAGTGTGCCCGTCAACTGCATCTGATAGAGAATGGTGAAAATGGCGGGTATCACACCAAGAGCATAGGCTATCCATACACTGGGACCCGTCAGTCCCGCCAGCGAAGGCAATAATATAAATATTGAAGACCCGACAACCGTTCCGGTTATTAAAGCTATCGCCCCCAGCAACCCTATGTTCCTCTTCAAAGCTGACTGTTCCACACGTTACCTCCCCTGATAATAATTTTTCTCCGTTCCGTTATTAATAAAGGTAATAAGCCTCGATATTTTTCTGTAATTTTGTTTATCAAGCGATTGATTTTTATGCATATATTACCAGTACAATCAGCACATGTCAATACCTGCTTTTAAATACGTATCAGGAGGGACAACTCCCTTTACTTGACAAACTTCCATCCCCATAATAAAATGTCAAGCGATCGATAAACTATTTCTTTATGAGGTGGCAATGAAATCTGAAGGGAAGAAAACATCCGGCAGCGGCATGCCGGTGAAGAGACACAAGCGCAAGATGGAGATCGTCAATAAAACCGCAGCGCTTTTTATAAAAAAGGGTTATCCCGGGACCTCGGTGAGAGATATCGCCGCTGAGTGCGATATGAACCTGGCCACGCTATATCACTACGTCGGTTCCAAGGAGAATATTCTTTCGCTTTATCTCGATTCGGTCACGGAATCGATGTCCAAATTCACCAGCGAAGCTTTGCCGACACTGCAGCATGTACCCCCCAGGGAAGCGCTCAGCAGGGCAATAGAGATGTACCTCAAGTACTGCGACGAGCTGCAGGACGTCATCGTTTTCTGGCATCAGGAATCCAAAAACCTCAAGCCTGAAAAGCTCGGCAGGTTGTTGTCCCAGGAGATTCAGCTGGCGGACATGCTCAAATCGATTCTGACCTGGGGCGTTCGCTCGGGAGATTTTAAAATCAAGGACCTTGATGTCCAGGCGCACTCTATTATCGTACTCTGTGACACGTGGTGCCTCAGACGCTGGTATTACCGTCCCAGATACTCGCTGAAGGAGTACACCGAGCTTATCACGGATATCATACTTAAAGGAGTTTCAGCCCGGGAATAGCTATCCCTATCCGTTATGAACGGCGAACTTTACAGCTTTTCGATTTCCCATTCCTAAAATAATCAAGAGGAGGTAGACAAATGCACATTCTGGTGCTGGGTGGCGCAGGGCATATGGGCGAGGAGATTGTGAATCAACTTATCTCCCGCAGCGACACTAAAATAACCGTAGCCGATGCCGCAGACAGCAAACTGGCCAAGCTATCCCAGCGACTGGGATCAAGAATCGATACGGCGGTAGTCAATGTTGACGACTCCGCCGGCCTGATCAGCGAAATGAAAAAGGCGGATGCGGTGGTCAGCGCGGTCGGGCCGTATTACAGGTACGCAACGAAAATAATTGAGGCCAGTATCGCCGCCCGCGTCAATATGGTCGATATCGATGATGACTTCGACGCCACCCTGGCCTCGCTGAAAATGGATTCCGCCGCACAAAAAGCAGGCGTGACCGTCATCGTCGGATGCGGCGCCAGCCCGGGAGTGACCAATATTATGGCCAGGTACGGGGCGGATAAGCTCGACAAAGTGGATGAGATAAGGCTTTACTGGGCGGAGAGCGCCACAGATCCGGCCGGCCCCGCTGCGATGATACACTGGTTCCATATCACCTCCGGGGAAGTCCCCATGTACATCAACGGCGACTGGGTCAACGTCAAGGGTCTGTCAGAGCCGGAGGTGGTCGAGTTTATGCCTCCCCTGGGAAAGCTGGAGGTCTGCTACACCGGACACGCCGAACCGGTGAGCCTGCCCCGCTTTATCAAGGGTGTAAAAGATGTGACCATTAAGGGGGCTATCTTCCCCCACCGCATGCTCGAAGTATATAAAATGTTATCCGAGCTGGGATTCGGCAGCGCGGAGGTCTTCAATCTTCCCGAAGGGTATTCGATGCCGGTCAGAGAGCTGTCGGTCCGGCTTTTACGCGCCCTGCCCCGCTTTGCCCCTCAGTTTTTCCTGGACCTTTACAACGAGGAGATGGCCCGATATGCAGGTTGTGCCGGCGCCACCAAGGTCGTGGTAAAGGGGCAGAAAGATGGGGACCCGACCATGTATACCTACGATCTAATGACCGATTCGGTTCGCTCAGGCACCGCCACTCCTGCAGCTGTAGCAGCCTTGCTGCTGGCAGGCGGCAAGGTGAGCAAACACGGAGTGCTGGCGCCTGAAGGCGCCTTCGCGCCGGGCACATTCCTCAAGGAATTGAATGCTCCTCTATATGAGGTTGAGACCAGAAAAAAACAGGTTGTAAATACTGCAAAGCTCGGTTGACAGATCATCATGTCATAAACAATGGTCAAGGAGGTTGAAAATGGATAAATATCAGAATAAAGACAGGACGGTGGGACGTGTGCTGGAGCTCAAGGCTGAAAAGAACGGCGATAAGCCTTTCTGCTATTTCGAAGATGATATGGTCACATACAGGGGGCTGGACAGGATAGCCAATAGTGTGAGCAATAGTTTTTTGAAATTAGGGCTGAAGAAAGGCGATAAGGTTTGTGTACTGCTGCCTAACTGCCTCGAGTTTCTTTATACTATGTTCGGCCTCGCCAAATCGGGCATCACCATGGTTTCAATCAACTACCATCAGAAGGGTAATATCCTTGCCTACATGATAAATAATTCCGATGCCAGAGCCCTGGTTGTTCACCAGAAGTATGTTGAAAATGTAAAGGCTATTGAAGATGAATTGAAGAACCTGGAGAAGCTGATTGTCTGTCCCGCTGCCGATAATGCGCCACATTTCCGCTTCGATACGATCTCATGGCCGCAGATGCTCAAATCCCAGGACAGTGCCCCCGGGGTTGATATCCATTACAGTGATATCTTTTGCATGCAATTCACTTCCGGTACGACCGGGGCTTCCAAGGCGATCATGCAGCCGCACAATCAGTATATTTACGCCGGTGAAAAGATGATCGAGGTGACTCACGGCGCCGAAGGCGGGAACTTCTACAACTGGTTCCCTATGTACCATTTCTCAGGGATGGGCAATGCCACTATGAGCACCATGCTGAGCGATTCCACGATGTATATGGTGGAGACTTTCAGCCTGCGCAAATGGTGGGACGATCTGCGGCGATTTAAAATCACGGCTACCGGCGGTTTCGGGCAGATTCTTCAGCTGTTAATGCTTATGCCGGAATCGCCCGATGACAGGAATCATCAGGTTAAAAACATGATCTGCGCATGGGTGCCCAAAGATATCCAGGACGCATTTGAAAAGCGATTCAATATCATCTTGCAGGACGATTACGGCCTGACCGAAATCGAGCCTGTCAGCATCCAGGCCTGGGACGATAGGAAACCGGGTACCCTGGGCAAGGGCATAGAGGAGCTGGAGATCAAGATATTCGATGATTACGATAACGAGTTGCCGCGCGGCTCGGTGGGAGAGATAGTATGCAGGCCGAAACTGCCGTATATCATGATGACCGGCTACTACAAGCAGCCGGAAGCGACACTGAATACATGGAGAAACCTGTGGTTCCATACAGGCGATTTCGGCCAGATCGATGCTGAAGGTTATATTCATTTTGTCGACAGGAAAAAGGATGCCATCCGCAGGCGCGGCGAAAATATCTCTTCCCAGGAACTGGAGCAAATGATTGGAAGCCACCCCAAGATCGCCGAAATGGTGGCGGTGCCGGTTCCCTCGGAATTGGGAGAGGATGAAGTTAAAGTGATCATCCGGCTGAAAGCGGGTGAGACACTGAAGCCGGAGGAGCTGCTGGACTTCTGCCAGCCCAAGATGGCCTACTTCATGGTGCCGCGGTTCGTAGAATTTGTCGAGGATTTCCCCAGGTCCGAACTGGGCAGGGTCAAGAAAAATGAGCTGAAGACGGTTTCTGATAAAACCTGGGACAGGGAAAAAGCCGGGTACAAACTGAAGCGGTGAGATATATCTTTTTCCACTCCGGAACACAGGAATAAGGAGGCAAACTATGTCTGAGATTACCGGCATGAAGGCACAGGATGAAAAATACGCCACCAGGACCTTCATGAAGTATTCCAGCGAAAACCTGGGCAGGGACAAGATCGGCGAACTGGTGCTGATGAACTGCAACGAGGCGATCGCGCGGGCTGCCATCGAAGCGGGGGTGCGGGTGATAACCTCCTACCCGGGCTCACCGGTTAATTACGTCCTGGACAGCCTGGCCTGGCCCAAACCTATTTTCCCCTCCATGCATATCGAATGGTCGGCCAATGAGAAAAGCGCCTTTGAGACCATGATCGGCGCCACCCTAGGCAACGTGCGGGCCATGTCGGTCTTCAAAAACACCGGGATGAATTTCATCGCGGATCCTCTGTTGACCACGACCCATATGGGCATCAGCGGCGCAGTTGTAGTATTCAATGACGATCCCAATGCCGAGACTACGGGAAATACGCAGGACAGCAGATACATACCCAAATACGCTCTTTGTCCAGTACTGGAGCCGGCCACCATGCAGGAGGTCAAGGACTGGATTGTAGCCGCCTATGATCTATCCGAAATACTGCGCATGACCATATTCGTCAGGGTCAGAGACAGGACCGGCTGGGGACGCGAGCCTGTCGTCCTCGGCCCGATACAACACTCCGTCCGGGAACGCAAGGCGGAATGCGACACCTACGATGTGGCACGATTTCATAAGGGTTATCAGATACCTCGTAAAAAAGGCCTCGATATCCTGAGGGTCGCCCCCTATCCCGTCTGGTTTTCCACTAGTCTGCGTCTCCACAACGAAGCTTCGGAGGAAGTCATCAGCGAGGTCGGTCGATTACCCAATCTGCACTTCAGGGATGAGGTGGCTGAAGCTTCTCCGCTTCATCAGATAACGCTGGAAAAAAACGCAAAAACCGGCATCATCACTGCAGGCTGCCACACTCTGGTGCTTGAAGCGCTGGATGTTATGAATCTTGCAGGGGAAGTATCGGTTCTAAAGCTGGCCATAACCAATCCTCTGCCGTATCAACTGGTTAAAAAGATGCTGGAGAGCACCGCCAAGGTGCTGGTCGTCGAAGAGATCGAGCCCATTATAGAAGAAGGAGTACGGTCTATCGCTGCCGCGCTGCCGTCGCATGCCACCGTATTCGGCAAGCTGACGCAGCACCTGCCCACGCTGGGAGAGATCGAGCGCAACCATATCGGTGAAGCTCTGGAAAAGCTAACGGGAAAGAAATACAGGCCGAGAGGCAGCAGAAGCCGCGTAGATGAAGGCAAGAAGATACTGCGCGACGAGATCAAATTCGGGGACCCGACGGAGCTGTCCAAGATGTGCCCCGGCTGCCCTGAATATGCGGGATTGTATGCATTAAAGAGGTCTGCAGAGGAGATCAATGTTAATATCCTGGGCTTCGGCGGCGACGGTTGCTTCGACCTGGTAATGCAGCCACCACTTAAACTGGAAAACGTCGTGCTGCCGCTGGGCGGCAGCGTGGGTGGCGCGCACGGGCTTGCCATGAGCGGAATAGACCAGGTGGTGGTTGCACTGATGGGGGACGGGGGCTTTTTCCATCACGGCATGCTCAACATAGTCAATGCCGTCTATAACAAGAGTAATCTTCTAATAGTAATCCTTGACAACCGGTCGGTCGGACAGACCGGTCATCAGCCTCATCCCGGCGCATTCGGACTCACCGCCGCATATGAACCTACCAAAATCATGGATATTGTCGATATCCTGAAAGCCTTCCAGGTCGATCATCTGGAGGTGGCTGATCCTTTCAATCAGGCCCAATCACGTGAGGTCTTCTCCAGAGTATTAAAGATGAAGGGCGTACGCGTTGTCATATTGAGGCGCACCTGTACACAGATCGTGATACGCCAGATAGGTAAGACCATCAGAGGTGTGCGTGTCCTGGGTCCGCAGTCCCGCGTGGACGAATCGAGATGCCTGGCAAAAACGGTCGAGAAATCTCCCTGCGAAGCGGCATGCCCGGCAGGAATAGATGTCGAGGGATATATCAGAGCTATCGCCGACCGGGATTTCCGGCGTGCAATAGAGGTAATAAGAGATAAGAACCCCTTCCCCAGCGTATGCGGACGAGTTTGCAACCATCCCTGCGAGATGGCATGTAAAAGAGGCAAGATCGATGAGGCCATATCCATCATGGCACTTAAACGATTTGCTTCAGATTACAACCTCCAATACGGCGATACAAAATCTCATCCCGCAAAAAGAACAAAATCGGAGAGCATCGCCATTGTTGGCTCCGGCCCCTCCGGGCTTACCGCCGCCTATGACCTGGTCAGAAAAGGCTACGCCGTAACCGTATTCGAGTCCAGGTCTTTCCCGGGAGGGATGCTGACCGCCGCAATACCTGATTTCATGTTGCCTCGCAAAGCGGTGGAACACGATATCGAATTGATTAAACAGGCGGGCGTCGAGATTTGCACAGGCGTTACCATCGGTGAAGGTACTACCCTGGATGAACTATTCAACCGTGGATACAAGGCTGTTTATTTCTCAGGCGGCGCGCAGAAGTCCGTCAGCCTGAAACTACCCGGTTCACAGCTCGAAGGAGTTATGGCTGCACTGCCTTTCCTGCAGGATGTAAAGCGCGGCAAAAAAGTGAAGCTGAAGGGAAAAGTGGTTGTTATAGGCGGTGGAAATGTAGCAGTGGATGCAGCCCGCACCGCGGTTCGCTGTGGCGCCGACGAGGTTCATCTGGCCTGCCTTGAGAATCTTCACAGCATGCCGGCCTTCGATGGAGAGAAACGAAAAGCCATGGAAGAGGGAGTCGTTTTTCATCCGGGTTTGGCTCCCCTGGAATTCATACCTGCCGATGAAAGCCGTGTTGAAAGCGTCCTGTTTAACAGGGTTGAATCGACCAGCTTCGATGAGGATGGCAAAGTCTGTTGGAAACTCATTGCGGATTCCAGAGGCAAGACTTCTCTGCCTGCAGATACCGTTATTATTGCTGCCGGTCAGTCCGCTGATATCGAGGCATTATCCGGCAAACTCAAAGTTAGTCGGCGCGGCACTCTGATCGCCGACGAGGTCACTCTGGCTACCGGGTTGCCCGGCGTTTTCGCAGGAGGTGATGCCGTAACAGGCCCTTCCACCGTGGTAGAGGCGATCGGGCAGGGTCACAGAGCGGCCGATAGTATCGACACATATCTGCGTACCGGTAAACTGCTGAAATCCTCGGATATCCCCGGTGCTCCGGTTACCGGCTCCGACCGGATACCAAGAGACATCATTCACCGGCCCCGCGTATCGATGCCGTCTCTGCCGGTTACACAGAGGGTCAATACTTTCGACGAGACGGAAACCGGCCTGACCGAGGAGTTGGCCGTCGGTGAGGCCAGGCGCTGCCTGAACTGCAAGACCTGCGGCATCTGTCTGTTTAAATTCGGTTGCGTTAGCATAGCTCCGCAGATGAATAAAGACCTGCATAAGGAATATCCGTTGATAGAAGCCGATACCTGTGCAGGCTGCGGCGTATGCAATCAGGTTTGTCCCTATGACAGCATCGTCGTACAGGAGGAATGATCATATGAGTGACACATTCAATATGATGGTTGCCGGATTAACCGGCCAGGGCGATGTGCTGATTACACGGGTGATTGCGACAGCGCTGCTGGCGGACGGCAAGAATGTCTTAACCACGGATTATCCACCGTCAACCCAGCGTTTATCAGGCATACACAGCCATATTAGATGGGGAGGCGACGCGCTGCATGCCGACGTTGTGCCCGAGGGTGAAGCCGATCTGCTCGTCGGCCTCGAACCACTGGAATGCCTGCGAATAGGTATGCGCTATGCCGCCAAAACATGCACCATAGTAATGAATGAACGAGAGGTGCCACGCATGATAGTAACGCCTGAAGTACGAACTTCCGGCAAATGGCAGCATCCGTCAGATTCGGACATCATTGATTACTTCAGGCGAATGGGCATCAGCAATATCCATTCATTCGACGCAACCGGGGTAGCCATCGAGAAGGGCGGCGGCTTAATCACAATGAGCATGGTCATGCTGGGCGCCGCCTTTGCCACCGGTCTCATCCCGCTGAAGATGGAGGCGGTTGAGAGCTGCATAATAGCCTTTGCGCCTAAAAAATGGACGGAGGCCAATGTAAACTCATTCAGAGCCGGTGTGGATAAATTTAAAGAACTTGTGCGCATGTAATCGATATGTTGCCGTGTTCGAAGCGATAGGCCCGGCGAATTATTCAGAGGAGGTTAAATATTTATGAAGAAGTTACTGGCGCTTGGCGGTAGCGGTCATATGGGACAAAAAGCTGTTCAGACCGTGCTGGAAAACCGGAATCTGGAACAGCTCATCATCGCCGATAATAACCTGGAGAAGGCTAATGCTTTTGCCTCTTCGCTTAAAGACGGGCGGGTCCAGGTCGTTCATGTAGATGTGCTGGATACGGATTCTCTGGTAGCGCTGATGAAAAAAGCCGACGTGGTCATGAATACCGTCGGCCCTTTTTATAAATATGCGGTGCCCGTCGTCAGGGCGGCTATCGCAGCCGGTAAAAACTATGTTGATATCGACGATGATTACAAACCTACACAGGAAGTGTTCGAATTCGATAAAGAAGCACGCAAGGCGGGAGTGACTGTAATTCAAGGCATGGGCGCCAGCCCGGGCATCTCGAATATAATAGCGCGCTATGCCGCGCAACAGCTGGACGAGGTGGATTATATACAAACTGCCTGGGGCATAGCCGGCGGTATCAGACGTCCGCGCAGCGTATTTACCAAGGAGTTCATCGACCTGGTTAAAGCGGAGGCGGGTGACGCCGCCATAGGCCACCTGATTTACTGCGCAAGCTGGAAAATACCGATATTCAAAAATGGTAGATTCATTGAGGTTATCCCTCTGCAGGAAGGCGAGGATGTGGCGTTTCCCAATGGGAAGGCCTTCTTTAAGTATATAGGCCACCCTGAACCCGTTACACTGCCGCGTTTCATCAAAGGCATCAAAGGAGCCTGCAATCTGTGCGGGATGGAGCCCGAGGAATTCGATACCGCTTTGTTCCTGGGTAAAAAAGTCAGAGACAAAGAAATCAGCCTGGAGAAGGCAATCGAATTGTTCCCCGACGAGATACTGGAAAGGATGCAGCAGCGGCCGGACCACGCCGAACACCTCGGCCCGCTCAAGTGGGGTATCATCGTCAGTGTCTCGGGACTTAAGAAAGGCAAAAAGGTCAGATATACATATGGTCCGCGCGGCGCGCCTCGGGGAGATATGATCGGAGTGACGGGCATTTCCGTCGCGCTGGCGGCAAATATGCTCATCAACGACGAGATAAGACAGCCGGGCGTGTTTGCGCCGGAGGGATGCATTGATCCCGACCTTTTCTTCAAACGTTACGTTAATTACTGGGATTACGACAATAAGCGCTATTGGATTCCCAAACCGACAAATGTCAGGCAGGCTCTGTGGAAAGTAGAGGAGAACCTCTGAATAGGCCCTGGAATGAAATTGGAGGCCGGATATGAGTTTCAATGTGCAGCAGTTCATGCTCAAGAATAAGGTAGCCCTGGTAACAGGCGGCAGCCGGGGTATAGGCCGCGCCATTGCCCTGGGGTTGTCGTCCGCCGGCGCCAGGGTGGCCATAACGAGCAGGAAGCAGGCCGACCTGGACGAGGTTCAGGCCGAGATCACGGGTCAGGGCGCCGAATGCATGTCCGCGGCGGCTCACCTGGGCAGAATGGAGGATATTACCCGCCTGATAGATACCGTCATGCAGAAATACGGCCGCATCGACATCCTCATCAACAACGCTGCAACCAATCCTACCGTAGACCCTGCGATCGATTACACAGAACGTGCATGGGATGCCATCATGAACTTGAATCTCAAAGGCCTTTTCTTTCTCAGCCAGGGAGTGGCCAGGATTATGAAAGGGCAATCCGGCGGTTCAATTCTGAACATAGCTTCCGTTGAGGGTATGAGACCGAGCATTCTGTCCGTTTACGGTATCAGCAAAGCAGGTGTTATCCATGCCACCAAGGTCATGGCCAAGGAATGGGCCGTATACAATATTAGAGTCAATGCCATCGCACCGGGCATCACCAGAACACGCTTTGCCGAATTCTGGTGGAATGATCCCGAGCTGCTTAAGACCGCCTCGAGTATGATACCGCTGGGCCGCACTGCCGAACCCCACGAAATGGCGGGGGCGGCGGTTTTCCTTGCATCCGATGCTGCCGGCTATATAACGGGACAGGTGCTTGCCGTCGATGGCGGCATTTCTATATAGCCCGTCTGCCTGCGCTGGTCTTTCTTAAATACGACGCATAATCGCTCAGCGCCGAGTAGGCCCTGACGGCCTGCGCGAAGGACGTATAACATGCGGTGCCCGTTTCACGTGTCAGCCGTGCCGCTTCCTGCGTAATTGCCTTGGCTTCTAAAGGGAGGCTGAAGGTCACAACCACGGGCTTGCCGGAGCGCTCCTTGAGTTCCATTATCCGGCGATAGTAAGTATCGAAGTAGTCCACAGCCCCCTGCGTGAGACCGCCGGTGATTATCCTGCCGCCATCCACCTCGATATATTTCCAGATCGATTGCAGCCCGCCGACCACGCTGAGCACTATCAGGCCGTCGATAGCCGGGCTGTCCAGCAACGCCTGAATCATTTCTATTGCCCCGCCCCTGACACCCGCCACCGTGTCCACCGGGTTGCCGTGCGACCAGGTGGGCGGCAGCATGGAGTCCAGTTTATCCAGCGTTTTCCTGTCGAGAGGTGCCACGTCCAGCCCCTGCCGCGCGCAGGCGTCGGCCGCCATAACGCCGAAGCCGCCGCCCGGAGCTATAATGCCCACGCGGTTGCCCCGCGGCAGTGGCTGCCCGTTGAAGGCCGAGGCGGCATCCACCAGAGCCTCCAGGTCGTCCACCCTGAGAGCGCCGGACTGGCGGATCAGGCTGCTTATAATCCGGTCATCGCCTGCCAGCGCGGCAGTATGGGACAGCGCCGCCCTGGCCCCGGCGGCCGTACCACCCGACTTTAAAATAACCAGCGGCTTGCGCGAAGTTACTTTCCTGGCTGCCTGCAGGAACCGGCGGCCGTCCCTGATACCCTCTATATAGGCGGCCACAACCGAAACATGCTCATCGTCCGCCAGGTAATCGAGATAGTCGCCGATATGCAGCACAGCCTCGTTGCCGGCGCTGATGAGGTGGCTTACGCCGAGTCCCTGGTCTTTGATGCGGCTGGCGATCATATCCGCCACGCTGCCGCTCTGAGCTACAATCGCGATGGTACCGGCAGACGGGTAGAAAGGCATCATGTGGGAATAGAGCTGAGCGGGCGTGCTGACCAGTCCCACACAGTTGGGACCGGCCATGGCCAGTCCTGCCCGCCGTGCCAGTCCGGCAATCTCGGACTCCAGCGCCGTCCCCTGTCCGCCTACCTCGGAAAAGCCTGAGGTGATGACGATAACCGCTTTCACGCCCTTCTGTATACAGTCCTGCAGGACCTGTTTAACGCCGACCGTAGGCACCGTGACGACGGCCAGATCGACCTGCCCCGGTATTTCCGAAATAGAGGGAAAGCATACCTGTCCCAGCACACTGCTCTCGCGCGGATTGACCGGATAGACCCGGCCTCGATATCCGTTGTTGATTATGTTGAAAAGTACGCGGTATCCGAATTTATCGGGGCTGGTCGAGGCGCCTGCCACGGCCACCGAACCGGGATAAAGCAGATATTTGATATTCTCAGACGGCAAGTAACTGTTCCTAAGGGCAGTAATTATACGTTTTGCGGTATACAGGAATCTACGCGCCGGAATCTTTTCTCAGGATGTACTCACGCACCACTTTGAGAGAAGCCTCGACGGCTTCCGGCTCGATGTATTTGCTAAAGTCGTTATGCGTATGGTACACCCAGTTCTGGTCATAATCCTTGACCATGAAGCTCATAGCGCACAAATTAGTAGCCTCGATGCCGACCTCACCGAAGGCCGCCGCGTCGGTGCTGCCGCCGCCGGGCGACATGCGGGAGATGAAGGCGCTGTATCCCAGGTCCGCGGCGATATTCACGCATTGCTGCGCCATCTCCTTCGAGAGCGGGACGGTCGAGTTCAGGTCGGCGTCGAAGAAGTTGAGCGCCTTGAGCTTATAAATAGTATCCATATTAAGGGCATACGTCTTTGTTTTCTTCAGCTCTTCCAGATGGCGTTTGATCCATGCGCGGGCGCCGCGCAAGCCGCACTCCTCGGCATCGAACGACAGTACAATCAGCCGCGTATGCTTGAGGGGATTATCGCTGGCCTTTTTGGCGTCGCCGAATAGCTTTCCGATGACGGCAGCGATAGACACGGCTATCATGTTATCGCCCGCTCCCGGCGCGACCTGGCCTGTGGTGAAGAACAGGAAAGGCAGCTCGAAAACGCCGAGAATAAGCAGCGTGAGAGGGATCCACTGGGGGATTATTATGCCGAAGCAGAGGAGTATGCCGGCCACGAGCGACACGAGCAGGCCGATGACCATCAACAACACCCCTCCCAGCAACAGGGGTGAATATAGCTTGGGCAGGCGGTCCAGTATCTGGAAGACGTAGGCGGCGTCGTGATGGGCCGACACGATGACCTGCTGCCTGACCTCGCCCGATGGCTCGATGGAGCCGTAGACGTTGTATCCCCTGGCTTTGGGGAAAAGAGGATCGAGCAGGTGCCAGTACACGAGAAACTGCCCGTAGAAGACGAAGAGGCACAGCGCTGAGATCGCGAATGAGACCCAGGCCAGGCCGGGCACGAAATAGAGCACTGCCATGCTGGCGAAATAGAGCACTACCATGCCGGGAATATATTTGAGGAAGCTGAGGGGATGCGTGGTGATCTCCTCGATTTTAACCGAGCCGGGATCGCAGAATTTCTCAAACTCCCGGGCTATCCTGCGGCCGGCCTTATGGCAGGCCTCGGTCCCGGTCAGGCGTTTGGGGTAGCCTTCCACCACTTCGTCGGTGAAGGCAAAGGCCTCTTTTACCTGCTGCGGGCCGATCTGCGGCAGATTATTGGCATCTCCCATATTTCAACCTCCCGGTTTATTTATGGCAGGTCAGAATCCCACCCAGGTGGTTATCCTGTCCACCGGTTCGCGCGGCGTGATCATGGCGTTGACCGGGAAATCCGGATCGGCGTAGCCGATGGTGACGCCGGCCACCAGCCTCTTATTGTCGGGTATTTTGGCGTATTTGCGCCAGACCTGGTCGTATAGAATGCCCTGGTCGGCGATGCAGGTCGCCAGGCCGTACTCCATGGCGGCAAGCGCTATGGTCTGGCAGATTGCACCTATCCCCAGCATATCCAGGTGATAATGCATCTCCTTGTCGGCACATATTACTATCTGGCAGGGGGACTCGAAGAAACGCATCCCGCGCAGCATCCACTTATGCCGCGCCTCCTTGTCCTCGCGTTTGATGCCCACGATCTTGAATATCTCGATGGCCAGGTCAACCTGGCGCTGGCGGTACACACCCTCGAAGGGATTGCGCAGCATGTCGTTGGTGGGAATGGTATGCTGGTCAAATAACCTGCCGCACTCCTTGCGTATCTCGTCCAGCACCTTGCCGGTGGCCACCACGAACTCCCAGGGCTGGGTGTTCATGCCGGATGGAGCGCGCACCGCGGCCTCCAGCACCTTGTGCAGTATCTCTTTGGGCACCGGGTTCTTTTTGAATCCGCGTATGCTCCTGCGATTTTTAATTGCATCGATAACGTCCAAAGCTTGCCTCCTTCCGGTTGACAGTCCGGTTATTCTACTATGTTTTCAGAGTAAAATTCCAAACAGATAACTTACTTGCGTAATGTGTTACATTGTGTTACATTTGTCGTGCTGATGAAAATAAATTCACTCGTGTGGAACGATGAAGATATAGAACACACTGCAAACCATGGAATTGATCCTGCTGAGGTTGAGGATGTGTGTTTTAATCCGCATGTATCGATTAAAGGCAGATATGGAAGATACGTCATTTATGGCCAAAGCTCAGAAGGCAGATATATCAAACTAATTCTGGAAAAATTGTACGATCATGTCTATCGTCCGGTCACGGCATATGATATGACGGATAGTGAAAAGCATAATTACAAAATAAAGAGAAGCTGGTGATTTCAATGAAAGAGAAAAAGAAGAGTTATCCTAATCCCAGGTTTAGCAGTATTGAAGAGGAAGATAAATACTGGGCAACCCATAGCCCCCTTGCTGAAGGCTATCCCGCTGAAATCCAGAAGGAAAAACAGAAGCGCTCGTCTTTCCTAACGATTAGATTTACCGGGGATGAATTGACACGTTTGCGCGATCTCGCATCATCCAACGGTATGGGGCCCTCTACTTATATACGCGCCCTGATTAAAGGCGTTCTTACGTCTCGACAAAATGCTGAGCTCGTTCTGAGTGAGAGTCTGCAACAGTTTCAATCGATCCTACAAAGCCATGTATATGATAGAAAGGTCGGTGGATCGTCTATGGTGAAAGACAAACCGAAGGAGCAATACAGGGATTATAAAGATTCGTTTTGCATACTTGAAGCTTCAAAGCTCCAATTAAACCAGAAGACAATCAACGATATATCGTTAACGATGATACCTATAATTTATCAGATCATTTCAGATGCTTGTACTAAAGTTATTGCTCCTGGCGACACAGAATTTAAAGAGTTAAAGCGTATATCTACAAAGAAAAGAAATACGTGACTTTACCTCCGTATCCAACCTATTGCGAAGAGAGCAAACACCGGATTAGTCGCCTGTGCTTAATTTGCAACTACGGTGCATCAAATATGTGAACAATTGACACTAATACGGATATGATATACTCTTACTACAGAAATCGCTCTCAATTAGCATCAATCTATATCTAAGTCGAGTTTGGGAGGAGGTGAGTCCGGTATATTTAATCATGGCGGATAAGATTTTCAACTCTCGTTAATACGGCTATATGGTATTTAGGGGCATTGGTATTTATTTGTAGCGGTTATGAATTACCTGGGCTTAGCTTTATATACAATAGTCATTGTTTTTTTGGCTGTTACAATAAGCATAGTTACGACTATTCAAATCTTGAATCAGAATTTAATCCCTCTTCCCCAAGGGCCGCCCGGACCCATGGGGCCTCAGGGGCCTACAGGACCACCAGGACCACCAGGTCCGAGAGGTTTTAGCGGTCCACAGGGCCCACGGGGACCTCAGGGACCATCGGGCTCTCCAGGTGCTCAGGGAATGCCTGGATTGACGCCTACCATAATCTCAGATGTGAATACCTATGCCATTACTCATAATTCCGCCTGCATAACATGGTCGACAAACGTGATCGCCACCAGCCAAATTGAATACGGCACAAATAATTCATATGGATTCACAACGAATTTGAATGCCAGCCTTGTTTTACACCACTCTGTTTGTTTGAATAACCTTATCCCCCAGACCACATATCACTTTAGGATCAAGTCAAAGAACGCAATAGGAAACGAAACAACTGATATAGACAGAATATTCTCAACCACAGCTACCCCATTACCTCCCAATGGAACTTATATTAATTATTACTATTGTTTCTTGGTAAACTACCCTGCAACATGGACGTCTCAAACAGCAACTTTAGAGGGTGGTGTTTTCTATGCTAGAGCCGAAAATGGAGAGGATATTGTCTATATAGCAATCCGTCCATCGAGTAACTTTACAGAGACGTCTATGGACTTTTTAAAGGATCTATTTGCATTAAGTGGTGTGGCTTTAGATCCAACTATCGAGTCCGAAACAACAGTTACTATAGCAGACGGCACAACAGCTACCCAAATAATATACTCTATTCTTTTCGGCTCAAAAAAACTGGTGATAACAGGTGTAATAAAAAACGGCAATGCAATCATGGTATTATGCGGTGCTGATCCAGCAAATATTGAGCTTTATAAAGAAATAGGCCAAACATTAAACTTTTGTTCCACAGGATCAGATATTGGAGATATGGCACCGGATTTCACTTTAAGATGCATCGACGGTAGTCAAGTAACACTGAGCAGCCTCAGAGGAAAGAAGGTCATTATTAACTTCTGGAACTTGAATTGCCACTACAGCATGGAGGAGATGCCCTATTTTCAGGAAGTGCGCAACAATCATGCCGATAGCAGTGTGGCCGTACTAATGATCAACAGTGCAACGGCCGGATTTCCTGCAAATAGCGATGCCGCTATAGGAGCTGCTGTTGCAGATGCCGGTTGGACTTTCACGGTTCCATTGGATGATTCGGGGGCTGTAGCCAATGCCTACAACGTAACAAGCGGAATACCCGTGACCTTTTTTATCGATTCAACGGGAATCATCAGGGCCAAGCAGGACGGCAAATTCGCAAACACGGCAGCAATCGAGAGCATGCTTAATTCATACTAAATCAAGGGGAAAAGGGATATTATTGCAGCAGCATCAATAAATATTAAATCGGATACTGCTAAATATATTTATCTATTATTTTAGAAAGACTCTTAACTCACCAACCAATTGTTCATGGATTGAATGTATTTTTTTTGAGAAATCGTCGGAAGAGGTTCCATAAATTACGTGACTTAATTCTCTCAAATAATCTTGATCATGATAGGGAGACTCTTTTATTGCCTCATTAACTTTAATTTCAAAATATTCGTCTATGCTCACTTTTAATTCAGCATAACTTGCCCTATAAATCTTAATGGCGTTTGATATTCTCTTAGATCTATCACCAAGTAATGTCTGAATTTCCCAATCCATCTCCTGTAACGATTGCATTGTTGTCATCAAAGGCTTTAAACGTTGATATTTCGCAAACCAAGAATCTCTAATTTGCGTTTCTGTAGCGGATTCTCCTTCAGCCCTCTGTCTCGCCAAGCTCTCACTCGAAGAACCCAGAGGAAATCGTGCCCACTCAAAATTGGCATAAACTTCTATACTTAAACGAACTATTTTTCTCGCATCATCAAAAAGCACTCTGCCCTTGAGCTCTCTTCGCCAAGTATTAAGACCAATCGCAGCAATAAGTGCAACAATAATTGCGGATACGGCTAGCGCTAAATCACTGATAATCGAAACCCATTGCTCAATATTCATGTTCCAACATCACTTATATTACATCATTAATCATTAAGCTATTTCACTGAAATACTGCAATTTTAATTATCCCATTGATTTGCGTCTACAATAGAAAGATTTCTAGATGCATGTATTTCAAACAGTTGATCAAATAGAAATAGTAATTTCCACCGGAACAGACCTCCCACAAAACTATGGGAGAAATACTATACCTAATATGATCCATGCGTCAATTTACGACATACTATGCTGATATCTATAGATTACTCTTTACCCTACCCTCACCCCATGCTAATATAACCGTCAAATGAAGGTTATCGGCGTTGTCGGTGAAATAGGCTCCGGCAAGGACGAGGCGCTCAAGCATCTGCGCGATAAATACGGCGTGCCCTATATCTCCACAGGCGACATCGTCAGGCAGATGGCTCAGCAGGAAGGAGTGGTGGGCACCAGGGAAAACCTTGCAGCCATTTCCAGGCGCTGCTTCACGGAGATGGGAAGGGGCTGCTTCGTGCGCATGGTAGGCCAGGAAATACAGAAGCGGGGCTGGAAGGTATCCGGCATCAGCGGCGTGAGATCTCCCGATGACGTGGCCGTCATGAGGGAGATGTTCGGCGACGATTTTATACTGGTCAGGGTGGATATCAATGACCCTGTTATACGCTTCCAGCGCGTCCGGCTGCGTGGCGAGCGGCGAGACCCGCTGACGCTCAAGGAATTCCAGGAGCAGGACGGCAACGAGGAGCGGGAATTCCAGATCAGCAGAGCGGGGGCCCTGGCGCAACATCGCCTGGATAACTCGGGAACGCTGGAGGACCTGCGTCGGCAGATAGACGACCTTGTAGCTTCCGGGAAGCTGCCCATCACTTAATTGTCCCGATGGTTTTTCCCCATAAAAGCAATAATTTGCTATGCTATATAAATTGTTTGTGCCTGCCCCGAAGGCAGGCCTATCCATAGCGCGACACTAATGAGTTTAATTAACTGGAAGGTGGCTACCCTATGAGTAGAATTGGAAGCCTGATGGCAGTGATTATCGCAGCCTCGCTGGTACTTGCGTCGTGCGGAGACTCCAGCGCTGAATACCTCCAACAGGGGGATACGTATTATGACCGGGGCCAGTTCGTGGAGGCCATCGCTGAATATACCAAGGCCATCGAAAGCAATCCCAGCCTGGTGGCAGCGTATACACACCGCGGCGCAGTCTACAACGCACGGGCGGAATGGGACCTGGCCATCGCTGACCTGACCAAGGCCATACAGCTCGATCCCAACCGGCCGGACAACTATCAGAACCGCGCCTTTGCCTATCTGGCCAAAGAGAAATACGAGCTGGCCATCGCCGACCTGGATAAGACCGTTACTCTCGATCCAAAGGCAGTCATGGCCTTCACCAATCTTAGCTGGCTGTACGTGCAGAACCGCCAGTGGGACAAGGCTATTGAGTCCGCTACTAAAGCAATAGAGCTCAATCCCAGGTTATATGACGCCTACTATAACCGCGGGGTAGCCTATTATGCCAGGGGCGATATGAAGAATGCGCTGGCGGATATGGATGCTGCGCTGGCCTTAAACCCTAACCTGGCCCCCGCCTATAACTACCTCGGAAAAGTGAATGTGATCGATTCCAATTTCACGCAGGCCATAGCCGATTTTAACAAGACTATTGATCTCGATCCAGATATGGCAGAAGCCTATAAGATGAGAGGACTTGTCCACATAGTCCTTAAAGATCCGCAGCATGCCATGGCGGATTTGAACAAGTCCGTGGAGCTGGATGACAGCGACCCGATGGCCTACCTGTACCGTGGTCACCTGAATAATGCCAACGAGGACTACGACAGGGCTATAGACGACCTCGACCGCGCCCTGGTGCTGGCATCGACTGCAAATGCACAGATAGTGAGCAAAGACCCCTTCCACGTAGATATCTCCAGCATGTATCTGGAAAGGGCGATCTCCAAACGCAGCAAACAGCTGCTTAACGAAGCGGTGGAGGATGCCCGGAAAGCGGTTGAGCTGGACCCCGGATCAGCCCTGAAATACGGTACGCTGGGCGAAATACTTATTACCAATGCGGATATCGAAAACGGTCTTGCAGCCATAAATAAGGCGATTGGAATCGACCCCACCATCGCCGAGAACTACATCAACCGCGCGGCAGCTTATGACATACTGGCTCAGCAGACCAAGGACCAGCGTTACTATGCCCTGCTGGCAGCCGACCTGGAGAAGGTCATCGAGCTTTCCAAAGACCCGTTACAGGTCGAAGACGCCCGCGCCAGCCTGAGGTACATGCAGAGCAAAGGGTATATTCAGTAGGTAGTCCTGCAGAGAATAGCCTTAATTATTCATCCCATTATGTAATTGCCGGCATTTTACCCATCGTCATTGCCGCCATTTTACCATCGTCATTGCGAGCGAAGCGAAGCAATCTTGTGCGGTCATGCGGGTGAACAGGATTGCCACGCCCTTCGGGCTCGCAATGACCAGCAGATCAAGACCACCATGTAGCGACCTGTCTATAAACTTTCTTTGAAAAAGCCTGCCACTTTTGCCGACATCAAATCCTCATAGCCTCCCCAGAAGTGGTCGGGCCCTTTGATAATCTCGCACTTTTTGGGCTCCGCTGCCTCTTTCCCGTATCTTTCCACGTCACCGGGCGGCACCATGTCATCCTGGCTGCCTCCCAGCATGAGCTTGGGCTTCAGGCAGCCTTTGAGCAGCGAAAACGGGGAGTTTTCGAAATAAGGGGATACCAGCGCCAGTGCCCTGACACGGGCATCGGCACAGCCGACGGGAAAGGCCACTCCGGCGCCGAACGAGTAGCCGGCCAGTCCAATCCTGTTTGCATCCACGACCTTTGTTGAACCCAGCCAGTCCAGTGCGGCCTTTACATCCCGCTGTTCCTCGACGCCACCACCGAAGCTGCCCTGGCTCCCGCCCACACCTCTGAAATTAAACAGCAGGGCGGCGATACCCGATTTCACCAGAGAATCGGCAATTGCATAGGTAACGTTGTTGTGCATGCTGCCGCCGTAAAGCGGATGAGGGTGGCAGACAACGACTGCCGGAGACGCAGCAACTGTCTCGGCTACGTAAAATAGCCCCTCCAGTTTAATCTCACCGCAGGGAAAAATGATCTGTTGCGGTCTCATTCCTTCTTCTCCATTCTCGCTCCCCACCATATCTTGAGTCTGGCCAGAATGGTTTTTTCGAATCCCTGTTCCGTAGGGAAATAATAGCGCTTGCTTTTCATGGAGTCCGGCAGGTTCTGCTGTTCCACGAAATGTCCTTCATAATCGTGGGCATACTTGTAGTCCTTGCCGTATCCCAGGTTCTTCATTAAACCGGTGGGCGCATTGCGCAGGTGCAGCGGTACGGGATCGTTGCGTGTGGTCTCGACGTCCTTCTGCACCCTTCCATAGGCCGTATAAAGCGAATTGCTCTTGGGTGCTGTGGCCAGATAGACAACAGCCTGGGCCAGCGCCAGGTTCCCCTCGGGCATGCCGATGAAGTGGACGGCCTGCTGAGCGGCCACGCAGACCACCAGCGCCTGGGGGTCGGCCATGCCCACGTCCTCGGAGGCGAAGCGTATCAGCCGCCGCACGATATAAAGGGGGTCCTCGCCCGCCTCCAGCATGCGTCCCAGCCAGTATAAAGCCGCATCGGGGTCCGAGCCGCGCAACGTCTTATGCAGAGCCGATATGAGGTCATAGTGCTGCTCGCCGGCCTTATCATAGAGCAACGCCCGCTTCTGCAGCGACTCCTCGATATCCTTGAGCTCCACCCTGCGCTGCCCACCCGCGCCCGGTTTCACCGCCTGTCCCGCCATCTCAAGGGCATTGAGCGCCACCCGCGCATCGCCGTTGGCCATGGTAACCAGCGTTTGGCGGGCATCATCGGCAAGCTTGATATTAAGCCCGGCCAGCCCGTTTTCGCTGTCCGTAAGTGCCCTTTCCACAATGGTATTGATCTCCTCATCTGAGAGAGCATTCAGCGTGTAGACTCGGCAGCGCGAGAGCAGCGCCGATATGACTTCGAATGAGGGATTCTCGGTGGTGGCGCCGATAAAGGTCACCTCGCCGTTCTCCACATAGGGCAGGATGGCGTCCTGCTGGCCCTTGTTGAAGCGGTGTATCTCATCGATGAAGAGTATCGTCCGCTGCCCGGACTGCCTGCGCCTGCGCCTGGCCTCGTCGATGACTCTCCTCAGGTCGGCAACGCCCGCGGTCACCGCGCTCATGGGGACGAAGAACGAGCTGGAAACGTTAGCGATCACCTGGGCCAGCGTGGTCTTGCCGCTGCCCGGCGGGCCCCACAGTATGATGGAGGGAAGCTGGTCCGACTCTATGGCGCGGCGCAGCACCTTGCCCTCGCCGATGATATGCTGCTGCCCCACGTATTCGCTGAAATTGCGGGGCCGCATGCGCGCAGCCAGTGGCATGGATTCGTTGGACAGCGGACCCGGCTCCGGCCCGGCGTTTTTGTCACCCTTCAGGCCGGGCGAGCCGAGATCGAAGAGGGTCATGGTTCCCGCGTCTCTTTCTTTTTGAGTTCCTCGATCAGAGCCGAGGCCCTCGCATAATAGTCCTTAATCTTATCGAGGTACGTGATGCGCGAGGCTATTAAAGTCACCGCCGCATGGTCCTTTACGCCGTAAAAGTCGCCGCCGCGTACCTCGCCGTTGTTGGTCAATTCGCGCATGCGGTTGCCCACCGACCGCGTCATATTGATATTGGCGT
>CAZDXZ010000023.1:0-23363 GCA_964509615.1 uncultured Dehalococcoidales bacterium | reverse complement strand
TCAAAATATATGACGTACAAGATATATTCACCAACTTTTTTCATGTATTATGCCCGCAATGACAGGACGTTAATCGTCAGCCGGCCTTCTATTTCTTGGCCTCTTCTTCCTGCAATATGCGACGCATGATCTTGCCCACCATCGACTTGGGCAACTCGGTCCTGAACTCAACGTGCCGGGGCACTTTATAGGCGGTCAGCCGGTCCTTGCAGAACGACTGGATCTCCTGCGGCGTGCACTGCTGGCCGGGCTTAAGGATGATCCAGGCTTTAACGGCCTCTCCCTGCACATCGTCCCTCACGCCTGCCACGCTCACCTCCAGCACGGCCGGGTGCTGTGCGATCACCTCCTCCACTTCGGCGGGATACACCTGGTGGCCGCTGGGCTTGATCAGTTCCTTCTTGCGTGAGGTGATGAAGAGATATCCGTCCTCGTCCAGGTGGCCGATATCGCCCGTATACTGCCATTCGCCGCGGAACATCTCCGCCGTGGCCTCGGGGCGGTTCCAGTAGCCCTGCATCAGGTGCGGCGCTTTCACGATTACCTCGCCATCCTCGCCCGTCTTCAGTTCCTGCGTGCCGGTGTCGATATCGACGATCTTCATCTCCACGTCTGGGGTAGGCATGCCCACCGATCCCTCCTTCCATTTCCCGACCACCGGGCCCATCACCAGTATGCCGGACTCGGTCAGGCCATAGGCCTCCACGATCTTGCCGCCGGTCAGCGCCTCCCATCTTTTCTTGGTGTCCACCAGCAGCGGCGCTGCGGCGGTGATGCACATTTTGAGGTTGCTGAAGTCCATCTTGCCGGACTTTACATCGGGATGGTTCATCAGGGCGATGAAGAGAGTTGCTACTCCCGGGAAAAAGGTCGGCCTGGTCTTTTTAAAGGTTGCCAGCAGGTCTTTAACATCGCGGGGATTGGGTATCAGTACAATGGGCACCGGCGGGTTCACGATAGTTGAGATAAGTATCCAGTTGCCCGCGCCGTGAAAGATAGGCATCAATAAAACAGCCTTGTCCACCCAGCCCTTAAGAATGGGCGAGCACCAGGCGCGTATCTGCATGGCGTTCATAACGATACCTCGGTGCGAATGCATCACACCCTTGGGGGCGCCGGTCGTGCCGCCGCTGAAAAGTATCAGTGCGGTATCGTCAGGTACGACCCTGACGTCCGGCAGCGGTGATCCGGCATATTTTCGCATTACATTCTGCAGCCAGAGATCCCCCGGCTGCAGCTCGATCCTGTGGCCGCCTTTCTTCTCCATCAGCAGGGTGAACATGGTACGCATGAAAGGGCTCAGGTATTCCTTGATGGAGGTGGCTATGACCGTTTTCACGTTTGTTTTCGACTGGACTTTTTTAACCTGGCTGTAGAAAGGCGTGAGCACGATAACAGTCCCGGCGCCGCTGTCCTTGAGGGCGTGTGTCAGCTCCTCCTCGGAGTAAAGCGGATTGACCTGCGCTGTGATGCCGCCCGCCTTCCAGACGGCGAACTGACTGATGATTATCTGGGGACAGTTGGGCATGATCAGCGCCACCCGGTCGCCTTTCTTTACACCGATGCCCGCCAGCGCCTTCGCCAGCGTATCCACATACTCCGCAAACTGCCGGTAGGATATGGTATTGCCTTTAAACCAGATCATCATATGGTCCGGTTTTTGAGCGGCATTCTCCTTGATTACCTGGAGCAACGTGATGTCGGGATACGGCTGCAATGAAGCGGGGACACCTTGATCGTAATTCTTGTGCCAGGAATACTCGGCCACTGCTTACCTCCTCATCGAATTGTTGGCTTGGGGCACTTAAACAGGATTCGATTATACCATGAATACAGAATGCACGTGATACAATTAATGCTGTGAAGAACGCCGAGATAGCCACGGTTTTCGATAATATCGCCGACCTGCTCGAGCTCAAAGGCGAGAACAAGTTTAAAATACGCGCTTACGCGCGCGCCGCCGAGACCATCAGACACCTGCCCGAGGAGATGGAGCTGATGCACGAGGAGGGCAAGGATTTCAGGGATATTGCCGGCATCGGCGACGCCATTGCGACCAAGTCGGTGGAGCTCATAACAACGGGCCGATTAAGGTTTTATGATGACCTCAAAGCCAGCCTGCCCGAGGGCATCATCAACCTGATGGATGTGCCCGGCATCGGCCCCAAAACCGCATACAAACTGGCCACCGAGCTGAAAGTGGGGAGCGTCGACCAGCTCGAGGCAGCCATCAAGGACGGCAGGGTGTCTAAGTTGGAAAGGATGGGTGACAAAACGGCTGCCAACATACTGCGTGCCATCGAGGCTTTCAGGCGCAAGGACAGGCGCATCCCGCTGGGCGAGGCCCTGCCGGTGGTCGAAGAGGTGTTGAGCGCGCTGCGCAAAGTGCCCGGTGTGCTCAACCTGACGCCTGCTGGCAGCTTGCGCAGGTTCAAGGAGACCGTGGGCGATATCGACCTGATGGGCACGGCCGACGACCCTGAAATGGTTATAAAAGCTTTTGTGTCGCTGCCGCAGGTGAGGGAGGTGCTGGCGCAGGGTCCTACCAAGGCCAGTGTGATCCTGCCGGGGGGACTGCAGGCCGACCTGCGTATGGTGGAGCACGCCGATTTTGGATCGCTGCTGCAGCATTTCACCGGCAGCAAGCAGCATAACGTCACACTGCGCACCTGGGCGCAGAAGAAGGGATTAAGCCTCAGCGAGTACGGCATCACGGATGTCAGGTCAGGTAAAGTGGAGAAGTTTGCCCGCGAAGATGCTTTCTACTCTTACCTGGGCCTGCAGTACATACCCCCCGAGATCAGGGAGGATATGGGAGAGATCGACCTGGCGGAGAGAAAGGCGATCCCCGACCTGGTCGAGCAAAAGGATCTGAAAGGTGATTTTCACACACATACGGTCGGCAGCGATGGTATAGACACCATCCAGGCGATGGCGGCTGCGGCCGCAGAGCTGGGATACGAATATCTGGCCATCACGGATCACTCCAGCGGCCGCAATATAGGCAGCGACAGAAAGATGGACCGTGTCGGCCGGCAAACAGCAGAGCTAAAAAAGCTCAACGCCTCATCCTCCGGACCTTACCTGCTGAACGGCGTCGAGGTTGATATAAAGGCCGACGGCAGCCTGGACCTTCCAGATGAAGTCCTGGCTGAGATGGATATTGTCATAGCCTCGGTGCATTCGTCATTCATGCAGCCCAGGGACGTGATGACGCGCCGTATAATCGGCGCCATCGAAAATCCTCACGTGGACATGATAGCCCACCCCACCTGCCGCAAGATAGGAGAGCGTGAGCCTGTGGATGTAGACCTTGAGGCCGTATACAGCGCCGCCCTAAAGCACGGCAAGGCGCTGGAGATAAACGCCATACCCGACCGGCTGGACCTCAAGGATATAAATGCCTACCGGGCGCGCGAACTGGGGGTGACTCTGGCCATCGGCACAGACGCCCATGCGGTATATCATCTCGGCTTCATGCAGTTCGGAATCGGTGTGGCGCGGCGCGCCTGGTGCCGTCCCGATGATATTTTGAATACCAGGCCGCTGAGCGAAGTGCTGGCTTTCCTGCACAGGAGCCGGGCACGATGACTCGGGAAAATACGGTGATGTAAATGCAGCAGGATAAAGGCCGGGCCTCGAATGCGGCGGCACTGGCGGGCGATGCGCGCGCCGTTCAGCATCTCAAGGACCGGGTTAAAGCTGGCGTAAACTGGTACACTGCGCTCCTCGAGTCAATTGCCATGTGGCGCAGCCCGGAAGAGGAATATGACGGGGAGCGTTACCTTTACCTGGTGGGAGGAGAGGCTTTCGACTGGCTGCGGCTGGCGGAGCGCCTTTGCGACGAGATAAGAGAGTCCATACCGGAAGATGAGCTAAACAACCTGCTCTTCTATGACCGGCCCCCTTTTGAAGTAAGCGATCGTGAGTTCAAGGCGGCGCTGGGGCCGGCCAAATACCGCGCTTACCTCAATTATCTTTACGGCGTCCTGATAGAGCAGGCTCTGCTTTTGGCCACTATCTACGAGGTGAGAAAGGCCAGCATGGTCCCGCTCAGCACCGAGGAGGAGGCCGATAGGGCATATAAACGGATCTACCGTGCGGAACTGGGCGAGCTGTTGAACATGTTCCAGAAGGAGATGAAGTACCCGCACCGCAAGTCCCTTACGTTGACCGAGCTGAAAGAGTTCACCTACTGGCTCTTCCGCTACAGAGTGAAGACCAGCGAGAAATCAAGGGTGGCCAGCGATACAAAAAAAGCGCTGCTGCTGATGTACCACAGGATGTCCGGCCGCAAGCCTTAACCGAGCTGTTTGAGCTCGGATTTCATTCGGGCCAGCTTGTCAGTGTACTCCGTTAGGCGGGCTTTCTCTTTCTCTATCACCGCTGCCGGAGCTTTGGAGGTGAACTGGCCGTCCTCCAGCCGCTGGGTAAGGCGCGATATCTCACGTTCCAGCACAGCCATCTCCTTGGACAGGCGGGCTTTCTCCGCATCCATGTCCACCATCCCTTCCAGCGGGATGACCACGTCGGCATTCCTTAAATTCAATACGACCGTTTTTTCATTGGAGGAAGGTCGTTTTGCCATAGGCTGGATATCTATAGTCGCTTTTGCCAGTTTTCCTATTATATTGGACCTCAATCCTATTGATGTAGAAAAGGTCGCCACATAAGCATGTGCCTTTACCGGTTTGTTGATGTCAACTTTATATTCAGCACGCGTATTTCGAATTGCACGTATAATCTCAATCTCATTCTCAATCTGATTCTCAGCGTCTTCGTCCAGTAGTTTGTGGTTTGCTGAGGGGTATGGTGCGACGATGAGCGCCGGTGCATCGAGCGTGCCGCCGGGCAGCCGCTGTTTCAGGTTCTGCCAGAGCTCCTCTGTGATGAACGGCATGAAAGGGTGCAGCAGGCGGAGGGATGTTTCCAGCGCGCAGGCCAGCACGGCTATGGGGGAGTCTTTTCCGCCCAGCCGCTGCTTGGATATCTCGATATACCAGTCGCAGAACTCTCCCCACAGGAAGTCGTGTATCTCCTTCTCGGCCTCGCCGAACTGGAAGTCCTTCATCAGCGCATCTACTTCCGCTGCCAGGCGGTTGAGCCTAGAGACAATCCAGCGGTCCTCGGTCTCCTTCCGTCCTTTGGTTCCAGCCTCGGCGAAGGCTTTTTTCGTTAACGGCTCAGCTTCAAGGGCCTTGAGGACGAAGCGTCCGGCATTCCACAGCTTGTTGGCGAAATTGCGCCCGGCCTCGAGACGGTGCTGCCCCATATTGAGGTCGTTGCCCGGGGCGGTGCCCGTGGTCAGCGCAAAACGAAGCGCGTCGCAGCCGTACTGGTCGATGGCTGTCAGGGGATTCAGCACGTTGCCCTTCATCTTGCTCATCTTCTCGCCCTTCTCATCGCGTATCAGGCCATGCAGGTAGACCGTGCGGAAGGGCACCTCCCCCGCATCCTCGATGCCCATCATGATCATGCGCGCCACCCAGAAGAAGAGGATGTCGTAACCCGTCTCCATGACGGAGGTGGGGTAGAAGTATTTCAGGTCCTCGGTCTGGTCAGGCCATCCCAGGGTGGAATGCGGCCATAGGCCGGAGCTGAACCAGGTATCCAGCACATCGGGATCCTGCTCGATGTCACCGCTGCCGCATTTACTGCATTTGGAGGGCGTGTCGACGGAAACCGTCATCTCTCCGCATTTATGGCAGTACCAGACCGGTATGCGGTGCCCCCACCACAGCTGGCGGCTGATACACCAGTCGCGTATATTCTCCATCCAGTTGAGATAGATTTTAACGAAGCGCTCGGGGATGATCTGTATCCGCCCGTCTTTGACCGCTTCGATGGCAGGCGCAGCCAGCGGCGCGATCTTAACGAACCACTGCTTGCTGACCTCAGGCTCGATTACCGTGGAGCAACGAAAACAGTGCGGGATGGCATGAGAGTAAGGCTCGATCTTCTCCATCAGGCCGGCCTTCTCGAAGTCCTCCACTATTTTTTTACGCGCTTCGAACCTGTCCAGACCCGCATAGGGGCCGGCATTGTCGTTCATGCTGGCGTCCGGGTTAAGAATGTGGATAACAGGCAGCCCGTGCCGCTGGGAGATATCGAAGTCCACGGGATCATGGGCAGGGGTTACTTTGACCATGCCCGTGCCGAACTCTTTATCTATGGCGGCGTCGGCAATGATGGGAATCTCGCGGTTGATGAAGGGCAGGACGACTTTCTTGCCTACCAGAGAAGTATAGCGCCCGTCCTCTGGATTGACCGCGACGGCGGCGTCGCCCAGATAGGTCTCGGGGCGGGTGGTGGCCACCGTTATATTCCCGCTGCCGTCGGCATAAGGATATTTCATGTGCCACATGTTGCTGACCAGGTCCTTGCTCTGCACCTCCAGGTCGGAGAGGGCGGTCCTGCACCTGGGACACCAGTTGATGATGCGCTCGCCGCGGTAGATCAGTCCCTTGTTATACAGGCGAACGAATGCTGTTTTGACCGCCTTGACCGGTCCGTCGTCCAGTGTGAAACGTTCGCGCGACCAGTCGCAGGATGCTCCCAGTCGCTCGTGCTGATGCGTGATGGCGCTGCGCGATTTATTGGCCCAGGCCCAGGTGCGCTCTAAAAATTTTTCGCGCCCGATCTCATGACGGTCCAGCCCCTCTTTAGCCAGCTCCTTCTCGACAACCACCTGCGTGGCGATGCCGGCATGGTCGACGCCCGGCAGCCAGAGCGACGGGTCCCCCTTCATCCTGTGCCAGCGGGTCATGATGTCTTCCAGAGCTGCTGTTAGGGCATGGCCCACGTGCAACTCGCCGGTAACGTTGGGCGGAGGCATGATGATGGTGAAGGGCTTTTTCTTGTGGTCGATTTTGGGTTTGAAGTAGCCTCCGTCCAGCCAGAATTTGTAACGGCTCTGCTCCACGTCCCTTGGCTCGTATGCTTTAGGTATATCAGGCATGTTTGACCCCGCGTTTATTAAATATCCTCTTCAGATTCAGGCAATTTGAGCTTCCAGTCGATAATCCTGTGAGCTACACCTATCAGCAGCCATGAATAGACTGCAAGACTGGCATTAATAAAAGCCAGCCCGATCGACACGGTAAACCAGCCCGGGGCGATCAGGTTCATTATTATACCGCGCATGACCCGTGCCCGGCCAAGCTTTTCGTCAACCAGTCTGCGCCGGGCAGCATAAATCCATAGCCCGGTGGCTGTGAATCCGGCACAGGCCATATTGGCGGCATAAAGAACGACGCTGGCCGTCTCCTCGAAATCGCTCAGAACGCTGGTGGAGAAGGGTATCAGTACGATGAACATGAGGAAAAGCAGGTTGAGCCAGAGCAATCCCGTGTCGAACCTGCGGATGTAGCGGAACTGGCGCACATGCACAATCCAGTAAAGCCCGATAACCACGAAGCTGATGAGGAAAGCCAGGTACTTGGGCCACAGCGACAGCAGGGTCTGCGGCACCTCCGCCCTGGAGGTCCCGTAGGGTAGCACGATATTAAGTATTAGCAGGGTGATGGCGAACGCGAATATGCCGTCGCTTAAAGAGAGCAGGCGGCCGATGATCTTTTCGTGGACCGGGGTGGCCCTCTCATTAGGTTCCATAGTCAGGTTATCTGAGCCTGCGATAATGAATATCTGCAGAGGCCGATGGCCGCTATTTCAAAATGCCGCGCAGTTTATCGAGCACCCTGTCCGCCACCTCATCCTTGGGCATGAGGGGCAGCTCATCGATCTTACCTTTGCCGTCGATGATCGTCACGCGGTTGGTCTCCGTGCCGAAGCCGCTGTCCTTCTCGGTGATATTGTTGGCCACGATGAAATCCAGCCCCTTCCTTTTGACCTTATCCCTGGCGTTGGCGATCAAATCGCGGCTCTCGGCGGCGAAGCCCACGCGTATGAAATCGCCTTTGACCTGTGCCAGTATATCCGGCGTCTTCTCAAGCTCGACCGTCAGTTCGCTCAGTTCCTGCCGCTTGATTTTATTGGAGGCGGCTTTAACCGGCCGGAAGTCGGCCACGGCGGCAGCCATGATAAGCGCATCCGTCTTTTTAACCGAGTCCTGTACGGCCTTCAACATCTCCTCCGCCGTGCGGATACCCATGATCTTGATGCCGGGAGGAGCAGCCAGCATGGTGGGGGCGCTGATGAGAGTCACCTCCGCTCCGCGGTTGCGCGCCGCTTCGGCAATGGCATATCCCATCTTGCCCGAGGAGTGATTTGTCAGGCAGCGGACGGGGTCCAGCGGCTCCTGCGTCCCTCCCGCGGTGACCACGATATGTCTGCCCGCAAGGTCACCCTTCCTGCCGAGCACCTGAAGGGTAATGCCGTATATCTCATCCAGCGAGGTGAGGCGGCCCAGCCCGATCTTACCCGAGGCCAGCCTCCCGCGTGCCGGGCCGACGAAGGTGAAACCGCGCTTCACCAGTCTGGCCACGTTTTCCCGCGTGATCGCGTTTGACCACATATTATCGTTCATGGCCGGCGCTATGACGATGGGCGCCTTGGTGGCAAGCACGGTGCAGGAAAGCATGTCGTCCGCCATGCCGCAGGCGATTTTGGCAATGATATTGGCGGTTGCCGGCGCGATCAGGACGATATCGGCCGCCTCGGCCAGCGCGACATGCTCAACGCTGAACTCGGAGGCAAGGTCCCACATGGTGGTGACCACCGGACGTCCTGTGATATTGCGGAAGGTGAGCGGCGAGATAAATTTCTGCGCCGACTCCGTCATGATGACGTCGACGCGGAAGCCTTGCGCAGTGAAGCGGCTGGCAAGCTCGGCAGCCTTATAGGCAGCGATGCTGCCGGCTACTCCCAGCACGATGGTTTTTGATTTGTTCGCCATATTCTATTCCTGTCAGTCCCGGTTCATATTATAAATCAGGCGGAGCCCGATAAGCGTAAGGTCCGCATTGACCACGTCTATTATACTGGAGGCTTTCGGCGCCATGGCTGCGAAGCCGCCGGTGGCTACCACCTTGGCTTTCTCCTCCAGTTCGGCCTGGATACGCTGCACCAGGCCTTCGATCAGGCCTATATATCCGAAAACTATGCCCGATTGCATGGCGGCCACGGAGTTGCGTCCGATGGCCTTCTTGGGGATGGCCAGCTCGATCTTGGGCAGCACCGCTGTCCGGGTGAATAAAGCCTCGGTGGCGATGGCTATGCCCGGTGCGATGGCGCCGCCGATGTAGCGGCCGTCCTTTGATACCACATCGAATGTGGTGGCGGTGCCCATGTCGATGACGATCACCGGGCCGCCATAGAGGTTATGGGCGGCTACGGCATTGACGATGCGGTCGGGACCTACCTCGCGCGGATTGTCCATATCGATGCGGACGCCGGTCTTTACCCCGGCCTCCACGATGAGCGGGGCCTTCTTGAGAAAACTTTTACACACCTGCTCAAAGACGATCAGCATGGGAGGGACCACACTGCATATGACCACATCCTTGAGCTGCGATCCCGTTACTCCCCTCCGTTCCATGAGCGATAACATGAGATGAGCGTATTCATCCGCAGTGCGATGGATGCCGGTTGATACGCGCCAGGTGGTCTTGATCTTATCGCCGTCAAAGACGCCGAACGTTACATTGGTGTTGCCGATATCGATCGCCAGCAGCATAGTAACTCATTATGACATAAAAGAGTATGTCATTGCGAGCGTTCAGTCACGCTTTTCTTTGAGTTCCCTGATTGCCTTCGGCAGTACCGGTAGAAGGTCCGTGGCAAGCATGCCTGTATCGCCCAGTTCACGTTTTACCATCTCGCCTGTAGCCGCGTGCAGGTGGACCCCCAGGACGGCGGCATCGAAGGGCGATATGCCCTGGCCGGCCAGGCCGGCGATGGCGCCGGCCAGCACGTCGCCCGTGCCGGCCGTGGCCAGACCTGCGCTGGCATAGTCGCTTATACGTGCACGGCCTGCAGGATCGGCGATGACAGTGTAGGCCCCCTTGAGCACCACTACCTTGCCCCAGTTCGCTGCGGCTTTGCGGCACATCTCCAGCCTGTTACCCTGCAGCTTCTCTATGGAAATTCCCATCAGTCTGGACATCTCGCCGGCATGGGGCGTGACGACTGCGCCGGCGGGAAGATGCTTCCACCACCCGTCGATGCCTGCAACGATATTAAGCGCGTCGGCATCCAGTATCAGGACCGGCGGGTTTTCGGGCAGGTCCATCAGCACATTTCTTACGAAGTCCCTGGTATGGGGATGCTGCCCCAGGCCGCAGCCCATCAGCAGCACCCTGTAATACGACAGTATGCTGAGAATAGCTGAAGAAGCTTTGGACGACAGAGTTCCTTTTGCGGTCTCCGGCAACGGCGCGTAGGTTATTTCGGTTAGCTTGGAAGCCAGTATGGGCTGCAGGCTCCTGGCGGTTGACAGCGTGACCACCCCGGCGCCGACGCGGGCGGCGCCCATGCAGGCCAGGTAGGCGGCTCCGATGTAATTTTCCGAGCCAACGACAGCCAGCACACGGCCGAAAGTGCCCTTATTGGCACTGGCCGGCCTCGCCGGGAGGGCGGAGCGTGCCCACTCTGCTGTGATCAGCTCCGTTTTGATATTCCGGCTAAGGCTCGCGGGTATACCTATATCGGCGCAAACCACCTTCCCCGCCCTGCCTGCGCCCGGGAAGCTGTACAGGCCGGGCTTGGGCAGGCCCAGCGTAACCGTGAGGTCTGCTTTCAGACAGCTCTGATCGATACCGCCGTTGTCCGCATTCATACCGGTCGGGATATCGATGGCCACAGTAACAAGCTGCGGCCGCCGTTGTTTTTCGAGGTTGATCCTGTCGAGGGTCTCTTTAAACCTGCCCTCGAGCGGACGTGCCCGGCCCGTCCCAAGTACGCCGTCGACCACCACCTCCGCCTTTGACAGGACGTGTTTCAGCTTCGAGTAGCTGATGTCCTTATGCATGTAATTGAGAGGAATGCCGTGTTTTATTGCCAGGGCCAGGTTTTTGTCTTCAGGCGGTCTCTCGCTCAATAGATATATACTTACATCAGCTCCCCACTCATGAAGGTACCTCGCCGCCACCAGGGCGTCCCCTCCGTTATTGCCCGGCCCGGCCAGCACCAGGACGAACCTCCCCGCAATATAATCGACGAAACCGCGGGTCTCTTCGGCCACAGCCCGCCCGGCGTTTTCCATGAGAAACGATGTGGCGATGCCACTCCCGGCCGCTTTGCGGTCTATTGTCCTCATCTGATCGGAAGTCACGATCTTCATTGGCTCACTCCTTGCCCGGCAGCCGTCTCCCCGCGTCGAACTCATCCATCTTCCGGTTCATGGCGGCCCAGTGTGTCCCCCTCCAGTAGATGCGTCCGCAGGCGGGGCATTGCATGTACTGCTCCTGCAACTCATATACACGTTCCGGTACCGATCCGGTCACCTCGCTTTTATCCCTGCTGGAAAGCTCGGCGTTGCATTCCAGGCAGCGCGTAAAAGGCCTGTAGTCCCGTTCGATTTTGAGGGCTGAAATGGCTGTCCTCATCTGTGCCACGGGATCGTCGCCGGATATCAGCAATGCTTTTACGCGTCCGCCCGCAACGGCCCGCCTTTTCATGAACTCGGTGTCGCGGGTGATAACAATCCTGCCCTGCGCCAGCGCCAGCTTAACCATGCCCCCGTCGTCCGGCCCGTTGAATAAGATTGTGTCATAGCCCATCATACGCAGCCATCTGGCGAGCTTACCCGCGTTGGCATCCACTATAAACCGCTGTTCCACGTTGCAATCAAATTTTAGGGCCTAATCAATTCGCCCGCAAGGGATTAAAATCAGTGCCATAGTCGTAAGTATCGAGGTTCTCGGCCTTTTTCAGGTACCCAACCAGTGCGTAAGTCAATGGTGTGGCCAGGATTTCATAGCATACTTTGAACAGCCAGTGCCAGATTATCATGGAGAAAATAATTGCGGGCGGCAGCGTCCCCCAGAAGCCGATGAGGAGCACTATAGCGGTATCGGCTGCCTCCCCTGCTATGGTTGATGCTATGGTGCGCGTCCACAGCCATCTCCCCCTGGTCAGCATCTTCATGCGGGCCATTATGTAAGAGTTCACAAATTCTCCCGCCAGGTATGCGATGAAAGAGGCGATCAGAAAGCGGGGCGTATTGCCCAGTATCCGCTCGTAGGCAACCTGCGCATCGAATACCTGCGCGGCCGGCAGTATTCCCACCAGCCAGATAGCAACGACCATCAGCAGGTTGCAGAAGAAACCCAGCCAGATGACGCGCCTGGCCTGGCCGTAGCCGTATACCTCGGTCAGCACGTCACCGAAGATGTAGCTGAGCGGGAAGATGACGATAGCCGCCGGCAGCGTGAGGCCGAGAAAATCGATCTGTTTAACGATGAGTATGTTGGAGGCCAGAAGGCATGTGATGAAGAGCGCCGTGATTAAAACAAACCTGTACGAGTAAGAGGATCTGCCGGTAACTCCCATGCGCCTGCACCTAAATCCAGTTCTTGCGGTGGAAGTACCACAACATCGCGATCGCGGTGATCAGCATAAAACCCAATACAAGGACGAAGGTGAGCGGCTCGCCGGTACCGATTCCGCCCGGCAGATGGACATTCATACCGTAGATGCTGGCAATCAGTGTGGCGGGCGCCATTAATGCCATAACGATGGTCAGTACCCGCATCACCTCCTGAATGCGGTGGGAGGTCAGCCAGTTGCTTGTATCTGCCAGCCCGTCCACAACCTCCTTGCAGTCTTCCAGACCGTCCCAGATCTTGCGGATATGGTCGGCTATGTCGCCGAAATATACGTCCTGGTCCTCTTTAAAAAACGGGTACTTCTCCTTTTCCAGTTCCTCCACCACGGATATCTGGGGGTGGATGATACGGCGGAATGAGATCAGGTCACGGCGTATCATCGATATCTCTCTCACCGTTTCGGGAACGGCTCGTGCGAATATAAGGTCCTCGATCTTATCTATGTTGTCCTCGATCCTGTCCAGGATGGGGAAGCAGTAGTTGACCAGGCGGTCGAGCAACTGGTAGAAAAGGTAGCTTGCGCTGCGTCCCATGTATTTCTGGCGCACGTTTTCATCGACCAGACACTCGTTGAACATCCGGGAGAGCGGCTTGAGGTCGCCCTTATGGCTGGTTACCATGAAGTTCTCGCCTATAAAGATGTCGAGCTCGCTCGGTGTTGTCACACGGTTGGTCCTGTCGAATACAGGGAAATGCAGGACGATAAAGAGATATGATTCATAGTCATCTATTTTAGGCCGCTGCACACGGCTGAGAACGTCGTCCAGTGCCAGTGTATGAAAATGGAAATTATCGGCCAGGTACTGGACCTCGCGCTCCGTGGCTTGCTCGATATAGTACCAGGTCAGCTTGCCGTTGCAGCAGACCGAGTTGATAGTGTATGGATCTGAGGAAGCAGCAGTTTGCATCGCCTTAATCTTACTTTTTGTCTGTTGCCCGTTCTGCGGGCAACAACTTGTAATTATAAAACTTCTGTGATTTTATTTACAGGTTGTATTACAGCCGACTTGTCATCGGAATTACAAACGGCTATATTGATAATCATGATGAGTGGAAAGAGCAAACAGATATCCATAGGAAAAATCAGGGGGCTGCAGCAGATAGCGACACCGTCGGGTCTGCTGGTCATGTGCGCCATGGACCACCGCTCCGGGCTCGTCTCGATGATGGAGGGGGCTCATCATGAAGCCCCTGATTATGCTGAGATCGTGCAGATGAAAATGGATATGTGCTCGGCACTTGGTCCCCATTCCAGCGGCATACTGCTGGATCCGGAATACGGTGCCGCGCAATGCATATCCGGCGGCGCCCTGAGGGGCCAGACCGGGCTGCTGGTCAGCATCGAAGCCACGGGATACCAGAAGGACCCAACCGGGCGGCTTACCTCGCTGCTCAAGGACTGGGGCGTGGAGAAGATCAAGCGCATGGGTGCCTCAGCGGTCAAAATCCTGGTCTACTACAGGCCTGATATCACAAAGCTGGCGCAAAAACAGCTTAAAATAATCGACAGGGTTGCGGCAGACTGCATCAAGTACGATATTCCTCTGCTGGTCGAGCCCAAGACTTACCGGGTCGAGGGCGAGAGCATGGATTCCGCCGAATTCGCGCGCAATCTGCCCCAGATGGTGATCGAGACAGCGCGGCAGATGACCGCATTGCCGATTGATGTATTGAAGGCCGAGTTCCCCGCGGATATGAAATATGAGCACGATACAGATAAGCTGGCCGGGTATTGCCGTCAGCTTGACGGAGCATCGTCCGTCCCTTGGGTTATTCTCAGCGCGGGGGTGGGCTATGAGACCTTCAAACAGCAGGTGACCATCGCCTGCCAGGCCGGCGCCTCCGGGTTTTTAGGCGGGCGCGCCATCTGGCAGGAGGCAACCGAGATGGAATTGAGGGATGAGAGGATCAGCTTCCTGTCCGGGACCGCTGCAAAACGGATGCAGGAGCTGGTTGAGATAGCCGGTCGCTATGCGCGGCCGTGGTACGGCAAGTTTGGCCTGAATGCGGAGAAGCTGGCAGAGACCGATGCGGGCTGGTACCGCGGGTATTAGGTTGCAAGATGGCTAATTTGCCTCTGCAGGGAACGGCCCTGCGAAAAACCAAAATCGTCTGCACCATCGGCCCGAGCAGCATAGTACCTTCCGTGGTCGGACAACTGCTTGAGGCCGGGATGAATGTTGCCCGCATCAACGCTTCCCACGGCACCATCGAAGAACATGCCGAGTATCTGGCCCTGCTGCGCCGGGAGGCAGCGAAGCTCAAGCTGTCGCCGGCCATGCTGCTCGACCTGCCCGGCCCCAAGGACCGGACGGGCAAGGTCAGGAAAGGTGGGATCAGGCTAAGAGAGGGAGCCGACTTCGTACTGACCACCCGGGACGTGCTGGGAGATGAAACGCAGGTCTCGGTCGATCTGCCCGACCTCCCACATCACGTGAAGCTGGGGCAGAACATACTGCTTGATGACGGGCTGATCAGCCTGAAGGTTGAGTCCATCAGCGCCGATTCGGTTAAATGCAAGGTGGTCACCGGCGGCAGGCTGTATGACAACAAAGGTATCGCCGTGCCCGGCGTGACATGGGATATCGACGCTATAACGGTAGAGGACTGGCAACATCTCGAGTTCGCTGTCGCTCAGGAGATCGATTTCGTGGGCCTTTCCTTTGTGCGCAGCGCTGAGGACGTGATAAAAGTGCGGGAATTCCTGATTGACAGGGGATCGACCGCCAAGATAATCGCGAAGATCGAACGCCTGGAGGGGTTGGAAAACTTCGACGCAATACTTGAAGCCGCGGACGGCGTGATGGTGGCGCGGGGTGATCTGGGCGTTCAAATACCGATACAGCGTGTGCCGATCGTTCAGAAAGAGCTCATTAAAAAATGCAACCACGTTGGTAAACCGGTTATCGTGGCCACCCAGATGCTGGAGTCAATGGTCGATTCTCCCGTCCCCACCCGCGCCGAAGCCACCGACGTGGCCAACGCTATCTTCGACGGCACGGATGCCATCATGCTGTCGGAAGAGACGGCTATCGGACAGTATCCTGTCGAAGCTGTGAAAATGATGTCCCTCATCGCGCTTGAAGCAGAAGCTGCATTGCCCTACGATGAAAATATGGCCAGCCGCGGTAAGGACCTTCAGCCGCTGACCGACGATGCCATCAGCTATGCTGCCTGCCATACGGCACACCAGCTTGGGGCCAGGGCTATCATCGCCTATACGGCTTCAGGCAGCACCGCAAGGCGAGTATCAAAATATCGTCCACGGACACCGATACTGGCTGTCACCGCTGTGGATTCCATACGCAGGCAGCTATCCCTTTCATGGGGTGTAACAGCGCTTAAAATTCGTGAGCCGAAAATGGTGGTCAGCATGTTCACGGAGGCCGCCGATGCCGGGCGCAGGTGCGGCCTTTGCTCCGCGGGAGACCTGGTGGTGGTGACTGCGGGAATACCCATGGGCAAATCCGGCACTACCAACATGCTCAAAGTAGAGAAGATCTGATTGATTGCGACAATAACACTTAATCCATCGCTGGACAGGCATGTCGCGGTGGAGAATCTAATACTTGACGATACCAATCGCTGGCTCAGCTTTAAGAGGGAGCCGGGCGGCAAGGGCATCAACGTTTCCAGAGTGGTCAAAGAGCTGGGCGGTAAAACTACTGCCTACGGCTTCGTTGGCGGCTTTGCCGGCAGGACGCTCAGGGCGATTCTCAAGCAACAGGGCGTCCCCTGTGATTTCACACCGATCAAGTCTGAGATCAGGAGCAACTTCATCATTACGGATCTCAAGACACATTGCCAGACCAGGATATCTGCTCCCGGCCCCAGAGTTTCAGCGGGCGAGCTCAAGAAGCTGGTGGCCAAGGTTAGATCGCTCAAGCCCAAACCCGACTACATGGTGATGGCCGGCAGTGTGCCGCCGGGCGTGCCTTTTTATATCTACAGGGACCTTATTCACGAGATGAAGGCGCTGGGCATTATCACAGTTCTCGACTCGGCTGATCTCTGGCTGCAGGAGGGCATCAAGGCCATACCCGATGTGGTCAAACCCAATGTGAGGGAGGCGCAGACCGCCATGGGAGTGGAGCTTACCAGCCAGGATGATATCATACGCGCTGTGAGAGCTTTAATCGGCAATGGCATCGGCATCGCGGCGATTTCGTGCGGCAGGGAAGGCATGATTATCGGCGACAAGAACGCTATTTACAGGGTGGTGCCGCCGAGTGTGGATGTTATGAGCACCGTGGGCGCCGGTGATTCCAGCGTGGCCGGACTGGTATTTAAGCTGAGCCGCGGGGGCAGCCTGGAGGAGGCCTCACGGTTTGCAGTCGCAACCGGGACAGCGGCCACACTGACGCCGGGCACCGAGCTCTGTCATAAGCGTGACGTGGAGCTGCTGCTGCCGCTGGTAAAGGTGGAGAGGCTGCCGCTCTAACCGGCGGAATTACAGAAAGGTTTTAACTCCCGCGCTGTTGAAAAAGAAGGCGCTGCCGAATTCGTTCGCCAGAACGGCGCCCGATTTCAGTCCCGTACAGTGCGATACACCCAGTTTGGATATATTGAAGCTTTTCAATGCTTTAACCGTTTGCTCCATTCTTGTTTTGTCGGCGCTGACGAGGTGAGTTCCTCCGATGACGGCATAGATCTGTTTCACGCCTGTAATCTCTTGCGCATGCAGGATTGTGCTGATCATTCCCCTGTGAGCGCAGCCCAACAGTATAATCAGTCCTTTCTCAGTCCTGATAATAAGCGACAGGTCGTCAGTGAGGGGATCAGGCACATAATCCTCTTCGTCCTTAACGTGGAGGGCGGGATCGATCTGCTCGTAGTCGACGCTAACCCGCACCTCTCCGGTGGTGATGATATTCTCCGATAGTGTGACAGGTTTGTCTGACAGATTGAAGCGGGCTCCCAGAGCCTCGAGTTCCGCACGCGTGAAGGGTATACTTATTTTTCTGGCAGGGAAACCTTTGGTATAGAAGTATTTCTCCTGGAAGATGTCAGTATGGCCGATGACCTCAATTCCGTCCGGCTTGTTGCCTGAGCTCTGTATCAGGGCCAGCACATCCTTGAGGCCACCCGTATGGTCGTAATGGCCGTGGCTCAATACTATTTTATCCGCAGTTTCTAATGCAATACTCAGCTTCTTCGCATTGTCGATCACGTGGCGGGTAGGCCCGGTGTCGAAAAGAATACGCAAACCGTCAGCTTCAATAAACAGACTTTGTCCCCATTCACCGTACAGAGATGGGATACCGGAGGTGTTTTCAACCAGGGTCGTAACGGTTACAGTCATCTTACCGCTCCTAATTTATTAGCTATATGTCAGCCAGAATTGAAACCAGTTCATTCAGGCTGTGAAGTGATCCCGCCGTGCCGGATTCCCCGTTGCGGTCGAGGTGGTAAGCCTTTATACCGATACTGGCCGGCTCTTCGAAATCGAACTGCACATGATCGCCCACATGGACGACCTGGGCGGGATCTACACGCAGATCACGGCACATGGCTGCCCAAAAATCAGCGGTTTTGACCTGCTGGTAATCCGAGGTTGATGAATACACGGCGCTGAAATTGTATTCTATGTCCCTCAGCAGGTGCTTCAAGAACGGCCTGGGCGAGCCCGATGCCACGCTCAACCTGTACCTGTTTTGCAGCTGTTCAAGCACATTTTTAGTGTCCGGGTAATACTGCACCCTGGGCTGCAGCTCCTCCATGGCGATATCGGCATTACCCAGGTCGAAGCGGGTGAACCAGTACTGGACATCGTACCACTCCAATCTCTGGTCACCGATGCCGTCATAGGCCTGCCTCACCTTAGCGGTCGCCTCTTCGAAATTTAAACCGTGTCTCCTGGAGTAACGTCCTGGTATCATCTCAAACCAGATAGCGCTGCTGAAATCAGTGGTCACCAGCGTGCCTTCCACATCGAAGGAGACCACTTTGATGCTGCCGTTTTTCCTGCTCACGACAACAGATTTTAACACTTTGATTGCGGTTATGCCCCGGACGGGCGGGATTTCCTCGAATACAGCTTACGCGATAAAATAAATGTCAGTATGGACATGGAAAAGCTAAGTCAGTACCGCTTTGAGACCGGACCGATTCGTCCTCCCAGTGAGGCTTATTCTCTTCTCATACGCGCCACGCGCAACTGTCCCTGGAACAAATGCGCCTTCTGTCATACCTACCGGGGATGCAAATTCGAGCTGCGCCCGGCTGAGGACGTAATAAGAGACATAGAGACGGCCCGGGCCATAGTGCAGGGCATCAAGGAGTTCGGATGGCAGAACGGGTTCGGCAGCCAGCTGCGCGACGTGGCCGCCTATATTTACAATCTGGCTACCGACAACGACTCCGTCAGGCAGGTGTCACTCTGGCAGTGGGCCGGTGGAAAATCGGCCTTTCTGCAAGATGCAAACAGCATTATCATGCGCCACCCGGACCTGCTGCGTGTGGTATCGGCGCTCAAGCAGAACTTCCCTGAAATCGATCGCATCACTTCCTATTGCCGCTCCAAGACGGCCGCCAAGAAGACTGTGCATGAGCTGACTGAGTTGAGGGAGACGGGACTATCGCGTATCCATGTTGGTATGGAGAGCGGCTCTGACGATGTGCTTAAACTTGTGAATAAGGGGATGACTGCCGATGACCATGTGAGGGGTGGCCTCAATATTAAGGAAGCAGGCATAGAGCTATCTGAATATTATATTCCCGGGCTGGGAGGGAGGCAGTGGTCGAAGGAGCATGCAGAGCAATCGGCCTCCGTGCTCAACCGTATAAATCCGGACTTTGTCAGGCTGAGGACACTGATGGTGGGGGAAACGCTGCCTCTATGGGAAAAGGTCAGGTCCGGTGAGTATGATGTGCTGAAAGAGGATGAGATCGTGAAAGAAACCGGCGATTTTATAGCGGCGCTGGATTTCAGCGGAGAATTGAAGAGCGACCATATTGTGAACCTGCTGCCCGAGCTGGAGGGAAGATTTCCACAGGCCCGGCAGGCTTGCCTCGATACCATCGAACGATATCTCGCCATGCCTCTCAGGGAGAGACTGAATTACCGCGTAGGCAGGCGGGCAGGCGTCTACGAAAAGCTGAACGATATCTATGATGCAGCTAAATACGAGAAAATAGATACGGCCATGCAACGAGTGGGCATCGAGACCGCCGAACAGGTGGACGAGCTAATTGAAGGCATGAAAAAACACTTCATTTAAACGTGTAATTATGTTAGTATATTCATCCCCGGTCGACCGGGAACGCAGTGCCTGATTTACCCTGGTTGCAGGCTGGTGCCTGCAACCAATTGGCCGGGCCGGCGTTATAAGACCAGGACGTTAAAGGAGAGTCATGAAGAGGATACTGATATTAGCAACGATCATTACTGTTTTTATAATGCTTGTGCCTGCATGCGCGGCGGCACGCCCGCAGCTTCATCCTGTTAAGGGTACATTTGTCGAGTCGCAACTCGGTGAAAGCGCACAAACACTTAACTGGATCATCGCTACCGACGACGGAGCCTCCAGGCGGTGTGCCAGCTTTATAGTGGAGCCGCTGGCTGTTTATGACAACCAGTATAAGCTGCAGCCGAGATGCATCGCCAAGGCTCTGGAGGTAAGTCCGGACGGACTGACATACACGGTCACCATCAGAGATGACCTGAAATGGAGCGACGGGACATCTGTGACGGCAGATGACTATGTATACACAATCAACAATATCATGCTGGCTGACTGGCTACAGTGTGCGGATAAATCGCGCTGGCAGGAGGAAGTCGGGGGTAATCCGGTGGGGGTTAAAGCGGAAGCCGTAAGCGGCACCGTTTTCAAGATCGTGAGAAAGACCGCAGATCCCAATTTCGAGTATGCAGTTTACGACCTTATGCCCTATTCCAAGAGCATTGCCAGCCACTATGAAAATATGGCCGACGAATTCCTTAGTTCGCCGGAGTTCAACAATATGAGCTATTGCGGCAATCTGGGGCCCTACAGGCCTACTGCCTGGACTGCGTCCGAGGGTCTGGTTATGCAGAGGAACCCCGGATATTACCTGGGTAAAGATAACGGCGCACCTTATTTCGGGCAATATATTATCAATCAACCCGGGCTGCAGGAAAATATCAACGAGGGACTGGACAAAGGATCGATATCATACGCATACATCGAGCCTCAGGATGCCAATACGTTTCGCGGCAACCCGAACCTTAAAGTTGTGACTATCCCGTCGGGGCAGTTTCTGATGATTGCCTTCAACCAGCGCGACAACGGGTGGATCGGTCTGAAAGATCCCAGAGTCAGGCAGGCTATATCAATGGTAATCGACAAACCGGCCATTATTAACAATATCTTCGGCGGATATGCCGAGCCTGCATATGGGATCATACCCCCCTATTCACCCTGGTACAACGACAACGCGGTGCTGAAATTCGGTATGAGCTCCGCTGCCGACGCGCAGAAGGCCATCGATTTGATAAAAGGCGCAGGCTATGAGATGAAGGACGTAGGCGGCAAGCAGCGCTTTGTGGATAAGGACGGCAAAGCCATTAAACTGGTCCTGCCGGTCGCTATAGACAGCGAAGTGCAGAAATCAGCCGCTTACATCATCGGCCAGAACCTGAATAGTATCGGATTTGAGGTCGAGCCCAAGTACCAGGTCCAGGAATTTGTTGCGCGAGAGATTTATATGAACAAGGTGCCCGGCGTTGACAGGGATCCGCAATTTAACAGTGGCCCGGGTGCTGTAAGCAGCCAACCATGGGACCTGGTACTGATTTCGTCCTTTGGCGATGCCAAGACTATCAACCGCAGTGAAATTTTCTTTTCGAGCACAGGCAGGCTTAACATCTTCGGCTTTTTCAATGATAAAGTCGATGCCCTTTACAAAAGGGCCTCGTCTGCTGAGGCCGTGGACCCGGTAAACCGCCAGAAAATATATGACGAGCTTGCGCAGGCAATTTCCGAGGCTCAGCCTGTCGATTTCCTGGTCTATTACAAAGATAACTTCGCATTAGCCGGTAGTATAAAGGGAATTGAGCCGGGCGTTAACATGCTCTATAACTACCAGTTCTGGTACACTGAGTAAATTAGGCCGCATGGATAACAGGTGCGAAGAGATTGAATAATACGTACTTAAAGAACAGCCTGACCGCGATCATAACGGCTTTGATACTGGCAACTTCTTTATCCGCCTGTGCGGCGCCCGCTTCAAGAGGAAGTTTCATCGAGGGCGACGTTACCGGCGGCGAGGCTGAGACGCTCAACTGGATACTGGCTGCCGACGCTTCTTCCTTCGGTTATGTGGGTTATACCCTTGAATCGCTGGCCAGTTACGACAACCAGTTCAATATAGTGCTGCGTTGCCTGGCAAAAGATATAGAGGTATCGCCGGACGGACTGGTCTATACCATGACCATCCGCGATGATCTCAAGTGGAGCGACGGCTCCAGTGTTACTGCGGAGGACTACGTCTACACATTAAAAAACCTGATGTTCTCGGACTGGCTGAACTACAATTACAAGGATGACTGGCAGGAGGACGTGGGCGGCCAGAAGGTTTTCGTCACTCCCGCTGTGGTTGATGATACGACCTTCACCATAACGCGGAAAACGGTCCAACCGGAATTTATCTACACGTTATATGGCCTGGTACCTTATCCCAAATATATTGCTGTGAAGTACGAGGGGGATGTGGATGCCTTTACCCGCGCCAGGGAGTTCAATGACCTCTCGTATACCGGCAACCTCGGGCCGTATAAATTCGAGCAGTGGTTGAAGAACGATAAGTACGTGCTTGCGCGCAACCCGCAATATTTCCTGGGGAAGGATGACGGAGCGCCTTTTTTCAATGAGTATACGATCAAGATGTTCGGAACGTCGGCGGTGATGCAGGCTGCCCTGGAGGCCGGTGATATAACCTATTGCGGGATCGAGCCGCAGAACGTTGCCAAATTCAAGAAGATGCGCAACGTCAACGTTTACACGGTGCCGACACGTGGCTATAACATCATCGCCTATAACCAGAGGGCCAACGGCTGGGAGGGATTGCGCAAGAAAGAGGTGCGTCAGGCGCTATCCATGGCTGTAGATAAGGAAACAATTGCCAGGAAAATATCCCTGGGCTTTGCCGAGCCGGCCTTCAGCTTTATCCCGTCCAGCTCACCCTGGTATAGCGATGACACCGTATTGAAACTGGGTGTGCCCCCTCTCAATGACAAGCAAAAGGCCATGCAGATGCTCAGGGACGCCGGATACGAATATACCAAAATCGGCGACCGCGAAATTCTGCTGGGCAAAGACGGCAAGCCGGTTAAGCTGCTCATGGTGACCACGCCGGGCAGCGATGTGGTGGAATCTATGTCCCTGCTGATAAAACAGGAGCTGGCGGCCATAGGCATCGATGTCGAGGTCAAGTGGGTGCAGTGGCCGACCCTGCTGCGTCAGTACATGATGAACAAAGAGCCCGGCACCGACAAGGAGCCGAGATATAACAACGGGCCGAGCGCTGTGAGCGACGAAGCCTGGGATATGACACTCATGGGACATAATACCGATGCCCTTGCGCCGTCCGGCAGCCGAGTTTTCTTTGCATCGGACGGCGGGCTCAATTCGTTCGGATTTTTCAATGAGCAGGTGGATCAACTCTTCCAGAAGATACGATCTGAAGAGGGTTTGGATAAGGTGGAACGTGCGCGGATGTACGGCGAACTGGCGCGTGTGATATCGGAGGAACAGCCGGTGGATTTCATTACATACACGCGGGCCAACCGGGGCTTTCAGAGCAATGTCAAGGGCATCGAGCCGGGCATCAATATGGGTTATAATTACTACCTGTGGCGCTTTGAATAAAAGACCATAG
>CAZDXZ010000022.1:8966-23716 GCA_964509615.1 uncultured Dehalococcoidales bacterium | reverse complement strand
TTAACTGCCCGACCAGCGTTACGGCCTCGGCGCCGCTGCCCGCCTCACCGCTCACGCGTACATCCACCTCGGATTCGAGCAACGCCTTGATGCCCCTCCGCACTACGTGATGGTCATCCGCCAGAATAACACTGATCATAAATCATTCCACAATCACTTTCCTCGACCTGACGGGAAGGGGGAGCTCCACCGCGACCACGGTTCCCTTCCCGGGGGCGGAGGTGAGGGAAAACCTGCCCCCTATGACAAGGGCGCGGCCCCGCATGCCGTTGATGCCGCCCGGCCAGCCTTTTGCGATCCTATCGGCCTCAAATCCGCTCCCGCTATCCTCGATGCGCACGGCAAGTATCCAGCGGTCGGACCACACCCTGACCCTGGCCTCATTTGTTCCCGCGTGCGCCGCCACATTTTCCAGCGCTTCTTTGACGATGCGGTACGCCGCCAGGCCGGTCTCGGGGGGTATTTTCTTGTGCAATCCCTGGTGCTCAAACTGGACGGCGACATGGGTGCGCGAAGTGAAGCTTTCGAATAAATAGAGCAGCGCAGGCAGCAGTCCCAGGTCATCCAGCATCTTGGGGCGAAGTTCAAGGGAAAGCTCGCGCGCCAGCGACATCATCTCATTGACCAGCGACTGTGCCTCGCCCAGCGTATAACGCGCCTTATCCGGGGAGGAAGTAAGAGCATCGCCCAGCAGCAGCTTGAGCACGGCCAGCGACTGTCCCAGCCTGTCGTGGAGCTCGCGGGCGATGATCCGCCGCTCCCCCTCCTGTATATCCACGAGCACCCTGGCTGTTGAAAGAGGGTCATCCATAAGGCCAACATGATATGGCCGATAACGCTGTTTGTCAATTCCCGCCCCGGCTCCGCCATAGCTTGATTTCCTTATCGGGCGCATGTAAGATTAACGTTGTTTTTGGCCTCAAACAGGCTGTTTTTAAGGCAAGAGGATGAAGATAAGTGAAATTATAAGAGGGCAGGGCAAATGCCTCTCTTTTGAGTTCTTTCCGCCGAAAACGCCGGCCGGCGAGGAGAAGCTCCTGAAGCGGATCGAAAACCTGAAGGCTTTCAGTCCTTCCTTCATCTCGGTGACACAGCACGCAGGCGCCGATACGCTGGGCAAGACCAAGCATATCGTGCGCAGGCTCCACGACGAGAGCGGGCTGACGGTGATGCCGCACATCACCTGCGCCGACCCGCGCAGAAGCGAGCTCGAGCCCGTGATCAATTACTACCAGCAGATGGGCACCGAGAACGTACTGGCGCTACGCGGCGATCCGGAAGAATACGGTGCAGAGGTGTTCGACGGACAGCAACACTTTCGCTTCGCCTCAGACCTGGTGCGCTTCCTGGCGACCTACAAAAAGTTCTGTATCGGTGTGGCAGTATATCCCGAAGGACACCTGGAATCGCCCAACCTGGGGCTGGACACCGCCTACACCAAACAGAAAATAGACCAGGGCGCGGAGTTCGGCATCACGCAGATGTTCTTTGAGAACTTCCATTTCTACCAGATGCTGGACCGCTTCGAGCAGGACGGAATCGAGATACCGATCATCGCGGGAATTATGCCCATCACCGATTTCCAGAAGGTCGAGCGCTTCAGCGAGCTGTCAGGCGTGGAGATACCGGTGCCCATCTTCACGAAGTTTGAGGAAATGGACGATGCGAATGATGTTGTCAAGGCAGGCGTGGACCTGGCCACGGAGCAGTGCCTGGACCTGCTGGAAAACGGCGTGCGCAATTTCCACTTTTACACGTTGAACAGAGATGAGCCGACAATAATGATATTAAACAACCTGTCTTCCGCGCTGGGCTGATCTCATACGCCATATAAATATTTTCATACACGAAAGGGAGGTTACATGCAGGTATTAGAAGGCATCAAGATCGTCGAGCTCGTCCACATGCCGCCGGGCGAACTCTGCAGCATGATACTGGGAGATTTCGGGGCCGATATTATCAAGGTTGAGGCCTTACCTGCGGCAGGCGGACGCAAACTGATCGATCCCGGCGAGGCCGAGGCGCTCAAATCGCTGATGGCTTTCAACGCCGTCAACCGCAATAAAAAGAGCATCCGCCTGAACCTCAAAACGGAGGAAGGCAAACAGGTCTTCTATAAACTGGCGGGAGAGGCCGACGTGGTTATCGAAGGCTTCAGGCCGGGCGTAGCCAAACGCATGGGCGTGGACTATGAGACCATCAACAAGCTTAATCCGCGCATAGTATATTGCTCTCTGAGCGGCTACGGGCAGGACGGACCCTACAGCCAGAATCCGGGACATGATATCAACTATATCTCCATAGCCGGGGCGCTGAACCTGATCGGATGGCCCGGCAGCCCGCCCGCCATCCCTCTCAATTTCCTGGCCGACTTCGCCGGCGCCTCACTGCACGGCGTGATGGGCATCCTGCTGGCCCTGATGGCCCGCCAGTCTTCGGGCAAGGGACAGTTCGTCGATATCTCTTACACGGACAGCGTGATCACGCTGATGACCTTTTTCCTGCAGCAGCATTTCGCGGGCGGCATGAAGTTCCCCCGCGGAGAGTGGGGCCTGGCCGGAGGGTATCCTTACTATCAATCCTACGAGACATCCGACGGCAAGCGGATCAGCCTGGGCTGCGTAGAGCCATGGTTCTGGGAAAACCTGTGCCGCGCCATAGGACGGGACGACCTCAAAAAGTTCAGCTTCAGCCCCGAACATTTCATGCAGGGCCAGCCTGACGAATCGTGGCGCCAGGCCACGGAAGAGGTCAAAAAGGTCTTCCTGACAAAGACGCGCGACGAATGGTTTGATATCCTGTGCAAATTCGACGTGCCGGCGGGCAAGGTCTACGAGATCGACGAGGTTGCCGGCGATCCGCAGCTGCTGCACCGCAAGATGCTGCTGGAATTCGATCATCCCAAGCTGGGCAAGGTCAGGCAGCCAGGCATCGCTATCAAGCTCTCGCAGAACCCGGGCAGTGTACGGAGCATGGCCCCTTACTCCGGCGAAAACACGGACGAGGTGATGAAATCGCTGGGATACAGCAAACAGGATATTGAAAGCTTGCGTACAGCTAAGGTGATAGGCTAAAATTTGACATACAGGAGGTGGGAATATGGCAGCCAAAGCATTCGTGCTGGTTACTACATCGGTGGGGCAGACCAAGTCAGTCCTCACTCATCTCAAGAAGCTCGACGGCATAAAGAGCGTGGATGCGGTGATGGGGCCCTACGACATCATCGCTGTCGTAGAAGGGGAATCGGTGGATAACGTCGGCAAGCTGATTACAGAGCAGTTCCACAAGATCAGCGGTATCGAGCGCACGACCACCTGCCAGACGATCAGGATAGCCTGACAAGTTTCGCCATGGACTGCGTGTTCTGTAAGATTGCCGCCGGCACCATACCGGCGGACATCGTATACAGCGACGAGGAATTGATCGCCTTTCGCGATATTCATCCCATGGCGCCCGTGCATGATGTCCTCATACCCCGAAAACACATCGCGTCGGTAAACGGCCTGTCCGGCTCCGACCAGGCGCTGGCCGGCCGGATGATGCTGGCGGCGGGCAAGATTGCCGGAAAGGAGGGCATCGCGGAATCAGGCTACCGGCTGACCATTAACTGCGGCCCGGACGGCACGCAGGTCGTACCGCATCTCCACCTCCACATTTTGGGCGGGCGCCTGCTGTCGGAGAAACTGGGCTAAGCATCCGTCGAAAGCGCGGCTATTTTATCGATAACCTGCTCTATAGCTTCATCAGGCGTGGATGCGCCTGCTGTAATACCCACAGCCCGCTTGCCTTTCAACCACACGGCGTCTATCTCGCTGGCATTCTCGATATGGTGTGTCTCCACGATATGCTGGCAGACCTCCGCCAGGCGCCGCGTGTTGGCGCTATTATGACCGCCCACGACTATCATGAGGTCGCTGGTGCCGGATAACTCCTCGGCTGCCAGCTGCCTTTTCTGCGTTTCCTGGCAGAGCGTGTTCTCCACCCTGATCTCCCTCGCCCAGGGAAGCAACCTCTGATTTAGCCTGTTGACGAAGGCGATGAACTCGGCCCTGCTCTGGGTGGTTTGCGCCATGATGCCTATACGTGCGGGCAGCTTATCGATGGGAACGCTGTCAGCGTCCATGGAAGCGATGGATCTGTCGCCCGCCCAGCCGAGCAGCCCGCGCACCTCGGGGTGGCTGGCCTCTCCGAAGATTATGACGCCGAAGCCGGCAGTGGCCAGCCGGCGCGCCGCTTTCTGTGCGCTGCGCACAATGGGACAGGTGGTGTCGATAACCTCAGCCCCCCTGGCCTGCAGCTTCTCCAGCACCGTGGGAGAGACGCCGTGCGACGAGACCGCAATAATGCCGCTCTCCAGGTTATCGGCATTGTCCGTCACCCTCACGCCCAGCTCCCTGAGCCTGGCAACGACCGTCTTGTTATGGACTATCGGGCCAAGGGTGGCAATGGATTTTCCGCTGCGGGCCGAGCTTTCGATTATCTTGAGGGCACGCCTTACACCGAAGCAGAACCCGAGCTCGCGGGCCTTCTCTATCCTCATACGGAATAGATTATAGCGGCTTGTGCTCCGGGGGTCACTTGTAGTCGTAAAAACCTTTGCCTGTCTTGCGTCCCAGGTGGCCGGCGGTAACCATCTTGCGCAGCAGGACAGGAGCGATGAACTTGGGATTCCTGGTCTCGGCATAGATTGCGTCCATGACGAAGAGCAGGGTATCCAGCCCGACCATGTCCGCCAGCGTAAGGGGGCCCATGGGATGGTTCAGCCCCAGCTGAACTCCGGTGTCAATATCCTCTCTGGTGGCCACGCCGTTCTCGTACATCTCGAAAGCTTCCACCATATAGGGCAGGAATGAGCGGTTGACGATAAAGCCCGGCCTGTCCGGAGCGGTGATGACGGTCTTGCCCAGCGACTTGCCCCATTCCACTGCGGTCTCCAGTGTCTCCTTGCTGGTGGTTATGGTCTTGACCAGCTCCAGCAACTTCATCAGCGGCACGGGGTTGAAGAAATGGCAGCCCAATACCTTGTCGGGGCGCTTGGTCACCGCCGCCACATCCATCACCGACAGGCATGATGTATTTGTACTCAGAATGGCATCCGGGCGGCAGATGCGGTCCAGGTCTATGAATATCTTCTTCTTGAGATCGAGGTTCTCGATTGCAGCCTCTACAACCAGGTCGCAATCCCTGAAATCCTTCATATCGGTGGTGCCCTTGATGCGGGACAGCGTACCATCCATATCGCCCTGCGCGAGCTTACCCTTCTCCACCGCCTTGGCCAGCGACACCTTCACCGCGCTCATGCCTTTATCCAGCAGCTCCCGGTTAATCTCCGATACGACCACGTCATATCCTGATTTCGAGCTGACCTCAGCTATGCCACGTCCCATCAGGCCACATCCAACGACTCCGACTTTTTTAACAGCCATGGTTTCCTCCTGTTGAGATTATTTAGCTTTGAAATTCGCCTTGCGTTTCTCGATGAACGCCTGGCGCCCTTCCTCGAAATCCTCGGTGGCGGTTACAGCCCTTTCGATCTGGTACTCAATCTCAAGCCCATTCAGCAGAGTTGTATTCAAGCCCATCATCATAGCCTGCTTGGCAGCCCGCGCAGCCAGAGGCGCCGGTTTCAAAAGGGCCTCGGCCATTTTTCTGGCCTCGTTCATCAGTTCTGCGGCGGGCACAACGCGGTTGACCAGGCCGACGCGATAAGCCTCCTGAGCATCGATGGGGCGTCCCGAAGTGAGCATCTCGGCGGCCTTGGCCAGCCCGATAGCTCTGGGCAGGCGCTGCGTGCCTCCCCATCCGGGGATAAGGCCCAGGTTTATCTCGGGAAATCCAAAGGTAGCGTTCTCGGCTGCAATCCTGATGTCACAGGCCAGCGCCACCTCAAAACCACCGCCGAGGCAGGCGCCGTTGATAGCCGCTATGATGGGTTTCCAGATCTGCATATCCTCGCAAATGGCCGGCGCAGGCATCTCGCCGCGGTGAGCGCTCTGCTGTATCAGCGGCAATGTGGTCTTAATATCGGCGCCTACCGAGAAAGCCCGCTCACCTGAGCCGGTCAGGATAGCCACCCACAGGTCCTCATCGGCATTGAAATCCTGGAAACATCTGTTGATCTCGCTTATCTGCTGCGGATCGAATGAATTCAGGGCTTCAGGCCGGTTGAGCGTAATGACGGCCAGTCTTCCCTCTTTTTGATATCCTACTGCCATTGAAGTCCTCCTTTTCTTAGATTGATAAACGCCAAATTATAACAAAAAGGGCCTGTTTAAATACACCGAATCCGGTATAAGGGATAGTCAAAACAGGCTGTTACTTGAGGGTTTCGGCCATCTCACGGGCAAGCTTCTCTCTCTCCTCACCGTCCAACCCGTCGCCCACCTCAAGCTTGCGCACCATATTCTTTATCTCGGGGGACCTCTCGAACAGCTGTGCGATCTTGTTATTCTGCACGGCAATGACAGAATCAAGCGCCGTGAAATCAACTCCGAGATCAAACCTGCTGTTGAAAAAGTATACCAGCCGCTTCACGGCGCGAGGATCATCTGCGGACAACAAATAGTACGGCACAGGCACCCAGAGGTTGACCACCGGTATATTCCGCTGCCCGGCCAGCCATGCCAGATAAGAACTGAGTGTGGGCTTCTGGCCGGCAGGGGTTTCATAATCGTTGTCCGAAACGACATTGTACGGTTCAAGCGAGGATTTAATCTCCTTATCATTCACAATCGAAATGAGCAACCTGGGGACCGTATGCGCGGCCGGAGAGACCATCGCTCCCATGGTGTATATCTCCTTGACCGCACAATCGTGAGAGGCAACGTCCAGTATCGAATTGAGGAACCGGTGCCAGCCCATCCTGGGGATGCTGCTCTTGAATATGACCAGGTTATGGCTGTCACATACATAGAACTTGCTTTCGGGAAAGCGGGCAACGTCATTTATCACATTTACCCCGCTCATAGGGAAGAACCCCTCCGGCAGTATTTCGCCGAACTCTCTGCAACCCAGAGACTGCAATAGATAATCGGCGGTGTGCACTCCCAGATTGCTTGCATCCTCGGCCCAGGCTACGATCAAAATCGACCCCTGCACGTTGGGATTGCCGCTCAGCCTGACGGTATCCTCGCCGCTCACTTCTGCTCCCCACCGACATCATGCTTGAAAAACTTGTCTATATCGTCAAGTATCTTTTTCTTGTCGTCCTCGGTTATCAGACCTTCGCTCTCGGCAGCGGCCACGGTGGAGTCCTTGAGCCGGTCGAGTTGCTGCTTGATCTCATCCGGTAGTCTTTCATAGAGCCGCGTCAGTTCGCTTTCACTCTGCCGGGCCAGCTCATCTATCGCTTCCATATCGATCCAGAGATCAAGGGCTGCGGAAAGAACTTCCAGCACCGATTTGGAACCTTTAGGATAGGGAAAGGGGAAGCCCTGCAAATATACCGGTATCTCTCCCATGATGCAGACCGCGTCGATGCCGCGCCGGCGCGCTATACCCAGCAAAAGCCCGTTGAGCCCGGCGATGTTACCCTCACCACCTCGGCCCTCGATATCCGACATCAAAACGGTATTGTCATAGCCTTTGAACTCAGCGATGAGTTCGGGTGAATTAGGCACAGCCCAGGCCCTCGACCTGGCGGTATGGTGTATGGGCGCCACCGCCGCGCCGGAGGTGTAGATACGCCTGCATCCATACTTCTCGGCCACATCCAGCACCAGATTGGCCATAGCATAGGCCATGCTGCCGGCAGCGTAAACCCCGCCCCCCTCGGCCGGCTGCTCCTCGCCGATAAATAGAATGAGGTCACGCCTGCCGGCCCTGTGGTAGAAAAACTCGCTGGCCGGGAAATCAAGCTTAACCAGCTCGCCGCCGCGTATTATTACCTTCCTGGGATAGAAGAACTCATAGGGCTCGATATAAGCCATCTGCTCGCTGCGCAACGATCTGCGCAGCGTATCCAGGGCGATCAGACCGATGTTGCCTATGCCGGGCCATGCTGCGATCATCACCGGATCGATCAGTTCCGGCTCTTTTATATAGCGGATTCCCATATATTCACCTGTGACAAATTGATTATAGCATATCAAATGTGGGCCTTACGGCAAACTGAGCGGAACATCTGCGGGAGCGCATTAATCACCGGTCTTTCAGCTACAAGGAACTTGACATCGAGGTTCATAATCACGATGATATTAGTTAGCGCGGACATTGTGAAGTGAAGGAAGAAGGACGTTCAGCCGCTCCAAAGGCGGTAAAAAAGACCGGGAAGCTGCCGAAAATCCTGATTGTGGACGACAGCGGGGAAAACTTGCGCCTCTTTCGCACCATCCTGAAAAATGCCGGCTACCGTATCACATCCGCTGAAAACGGTAACGAGGCATTGCAGAAGCTGCGTAAAGTAAAGCACGATTTAATAATGTCCGATACACTCATGCCCGTGATGGACGGATTCCGCCTGCTGCAGGAGTGCAAGGGGGATCCCGACCTAAACAACATCCGGTTCATTTTCCTCACCGGCGCCTTTACAGAGGCGAAGGACGAGGAGCTCGGGCTCAAGCTGGGGGCGGACATTTTCCTGCGCAAGCCAATCGAGCCGGACGAACTGACCCGCATTGTATCAGAGGTGCTTGCGCGAAAAAGCAGGTCCAAAAAGGCGGCGGGCAAAATCAAGGAAGCCGTGGGAAGACCTGACAGCGGACTATATAATGCGGCGACCATGCAGCAGCTCGAACGTAAAATAGAGGCTCTGGAGCACGAGATAGCCGACAGAAAGAAAGCCGGGTCTGCGCTGGTCGAGAGCGAGGAACAGTACCGGCTGCTTTTTGAGACCATGGATCAGGGCGTGATGTGCTGGGCCGAAGGGAGCGTGATATCGGCCAACCCGGCCGCGGCAAGGATACTGGGGCTGGAGATCGATGAGATCGTCGGGAGGACGATAACCGATCCCGTGTGGCGAGGCTTTCACGAGGACGGCAGCGATTTCTCCCCTGAGGACTTCCCTGTTAATATAGCAGCAAAAACCGGCCGGCCGGTAAGGGATGTACCCATCGGGTTCTTTAAGGGAGACGATAATAAAATCCACTGGATCCGCGTCAGCGCCTTTCCGCAGTTCCCACCGGATGCGGACAGGCCTCAACAGATTTATAACACTTTCGACGATATTACCGACAATTTCTTCGCCTATAAGGCGCTGCAGGAAAGCGAATCGCGCATGTCGGCCATACTGGAAAATATCCAGGATGCCGTATGGTCGGTCGACAGCGGTTACCGCGTAATCGCAGCCAATAGCAGCGCCCGCAAATTCTATCAGCAGGTCTACGGCGCCACACTCACAGAAGGTGCCGATATCCGTTCCGGCATGCCCCAGGAAAACAGTGACTTCTGGAGCACGATCGGGCGGCGGGTATTGAGCGGCGAGAAGGTTGCGCTGGAAAAGACCTATGAATTTGCAGACGGTCCCGCCTACTATGAGTTTTCACTTACCCCTATATTGTCTGCATCGGGACGGGCGATTGGCGCGGTATGTTCAGCCAGGAATATAACGGAGCGTAAAAAGGCCGAAGAGCAGATAAATGAGAGCGAGAAGCGCCACCGCATGGTGTTGGAGAATATCTCCGAATCGATCTACGTCATACAGGACGGCCGGATTAAGTTTTGTAAGTCCGGAGTTTCCGCCATCACGGGCTACAGCGGTGAGGAGATATTGAATAAATCGCTTGCGGATATCATTCACCCCGATGATGTCAAAGCCGTTATGGAAAGCCATTTCAGAAGGATGGGCGGAGAGCAGGTACCTTCGGAACAGGTTTACAGGGCAATTGATAAAAACGGTGAAATCCGCTGGGTGGAAGCGCACATAAATACGATTGAATGGGAAGGGCACCCGGCCGCGCTGGTGGTGCAATCAGATATAACCGAGCGCCGCCGAATGGAGTCTTCCATTCAGAAAACCAACCGCCTGTATAAAATGCTCTTCCTGTGCAATGCCGCCATGGTTCACGCCACCAGCGAAACAGAGCTGCTGCAGAATATCTGCAGAATAATGACCGAGACAGGCGGCTATTGCCTGGCCTGGACAGGATATGCCGAGGACGACGAAGACAGAACGGTAAGGCCTGTGGCGATGAGCGGCGGCGAGATAAGCAAACTGACGGATAAAGGCATCACGTGGTCTGAAGGGGAGCTCGGCAACGGCCCCGCCGGCAGGGCCATACGAACAGGGAAATACATTGTGATCCAGGATATCTCACTTGATCCCTCATACGAACCCTGGCTCAGTTCCGTGGAAAATACGGGTATCCGGTCGACCATATCGCTGCCATTGAATTACCGCGACAGGGTCTTCGGCTCGGTCAACATCTATTCAGACCGTGTAAATGGGTTTGAGGAAGACGATATCTCGCTGCTGAATGAGCTGGCGGAGGACCTGGCTTACGGCGTGGCTGCGCTGCGAGAGCAGGAGCAGCTGAAAGAGGCTGAATCGGACCTCAGAAAGAGCGAGGAGCTTTTCCGCAAGGCAGTGCAGAGTACGTCGGATATCGTCTGGGATTGGGACATCGCCGCAGGCAGTGTAACCTGGTTCGGTGACATCGACAAAATGTTGGGCTACGAACAAAACGAATTCCCACGCACGCTGGAAGCCTGGGAAAATACACTGCATACGGATGATCACGACCGCGTCATGCAGGCGCTGGACCACCATGCTCAGACAGGTGAACCTTATAACGTTGAGTACCGCATCGTGCGAAAAGATGGATCACTGCGCAACTGGATAGACCGTGCGCTGGTAATCTATGACGAAAACGGAAAGATAACACATTCTGTAGGCGCATGCGTGGATATAACGGAACACAGGCAATCCGAGGTCAGGAGCAAGATACGCCGCGACCTGGGCGTGAAATTAGCCGGCCGGGTGGATATGGATACTGCTCTCAAATATTGCCTGGATGCCGCCGTAGAGATATCAGGATTCGATACAGGAGTAATCTATTTACTGGAGGAAAAGAGCGGCGATTTCAGGGCCGCCTGCCACTACGGAGGCTCCGACTTTTTGAAAGAGCATTATTCCGTACTGAAAGCCGATAGCCCGGATGCAAGGCTGCTCAAGAAAGGCGCTCCGATTTATGTGAAGGCGGAGGAGTTCGTACCTCCCTTCGACGAACAATTGAAGCCGGAGGGATTCACTTTCGACGCCACAATACCTGTTTCATATCAGGGGCAGATTATCGCCAGCCTGGGTATCTTTTCCCATACGCATGACAATATGCCTCTGGTAATCCGCGACTCGCTGGAAGCAATCGCCGCAGATATCGGAATAATCATCGACCGTCTTTCCTCGAGGCAGGCGCTGCAGGCCAGCGAGGAGCGCTACCGCTTTATAACCGAAAATACTGCGGACGTCATCTGGATGCTGGACAAGTACCTCAACTATACATTTATCAGCCCTTCGATTACCAGGATCAACGGATTCACTGTGGAAGAAGCCATGGCACGCGGGATAACCCAGCGGATGACACCGGACTCGCTGAATAAAATCGCCGGGGCACTGGAGGCCGGGACCATACCTGTTCTGGACGGAACCCCGGGGCAGAAACGGTGGTTCACTATCGAAATGGAAACCTACCATAAAAACGGGTCCACAATCTGGATGGAGACTTCAATGGCACTGATCCCCGATGCTTCAGGTGAGATCATCGGTTTGCTGGGCACCTCCCGCGATATATCCGCCCGCAAGCAGGCCGAAGAGGCCCTGCGCAACAGCGAGGAGAAATACCGCCTGGTGGTGGAAAACGCCCATGAGGCCATCTTTATTACCCAGGACGGTAAGATTAAATTCGCCAATCAGAACTCGGCCAGCATGATGCTTCTCCCGCCGGAAGAGCTTTTCTCAAGGCCCTTTGTTGATTTCGTCTATCAGGATGATAAAGAACACATCGCCAGCAGACATCTGCGCCGTCTTAAAGGCGATGCTATCGAGGACTCAACCGAATTTCGCGTGATCAGAGGCGACGGCCAAGTGCGCTGGGCGGAGCTGCAGGCGCTATTGATAGAATGGGAGGGGCGGCCGGCCGCGCTTAATTTCATTACGGATATCACGGAGCGCAGACAATCGGAGGAGCGCGGCAGAATACGCCGCGACCTGGCTTTATCACTGCTCGGCATAAACGACATCGAGACGGCAGCCGGGCTGTGCCTCGACGCCGCCATTAATATAGCGGGCTTCGACTCCGGCGCCGTTTATTTAAAGGACGAAGAGACGGGCGGTTTTCGCGCAATCTGCCATCGTAATATTACTCCGGCCCTGGTTGAACGATTATCATCCCTGCCCGCCGACGGTGTCTGGGCACGTCTGCTTACAAAAGGGACAGCAATCTTTATGAGAGCCGAGGAATTCTCTTCACCCTTCGATGAGGTACTGAGGCCGGAGGGACTTACCTTCAACGCAACGATACCCGTTAAACACGGGGAGAAAGTGCTGGCTTCGCTGGGTGTTTATTCGCACTCTCTTAACGACATGCCGGATGTCGTCCGCAACTCGCTGGAGGCTATCGCAGCGGACATAGGCATTGTAATCGAACGCATCGGGACCAGGCGGGAGCTGCAAAAGAGCGAGGAACGCTATAACGTTATTGCCGAGAACACCAGCGACGTCATATGGTCTGCAGATAAGAATCTCAACTACACCTATTTCAGCCCGTCGGTTTACAAGCAGAGGGGCTTCACACCGCAGGAGATGCTGCGGCTGAAGGTAGAACAGGCGGTAGCACCCGGATCTCTCGATCCGGTCACAAAGGGCGTGGCGGGGGCCATATCACAATTCGAGAGCAACCCTGCAGGGGGTCCGGTCACATACACCGGCGAGATGGAGGTCTTCTGCAAGGACGGATCGACCAGGTGGACGGAGACATCTTACACGGTTATCGGAGACGATGGAGGCAAATTCAACGGTGTAATGGGCATTTCGCGCGATATAACGCAGCGCAGGCTTGCCGAAAGAGCACTCAAGGAGAGCGAGCAGCGTTACCGCTCTTTATTCCACCATAATCCTGCAATGACCTACTCGATCGACCGGCAGGGATATTTCACCAGCGTCAACGCAGCTGCGGAAAGGATATCCGGCTATTCAGCGGAAGAAGCATTGAAGATGCATTTCAGCCAGCTTATTCCACCTGAATATATAGAGACGGTTAAACAGCATTATGAAGGATCGCTGAGAGGTGAGCCTCAATCATACGAGGCGGTCTTTATCGCCAAGGACGGCAGCAAGATAGACGTCCACATCACAGGCATACCTATCATTATCGACGGCGATACTATCGGCGTATACGGTATAGCGGAGGACATCACCGGGCGCAAGAAGGCGGCGGAAGACCTGAGGGCAGCGCTTGAAAAGGCCAGTTCCACGCTGGAAGGAACAATTGAAGCGATCGCCATGATGAGCGAGTTGCGCGATCCCTACACAGCCGGCCACCAGCGCATGGTCAGCCAGCTCGCAGTGGCCATTGCAGAGCAGCTTGGACTGGAGCCGGACCGGGTCCAGGACCTGGCTGTGGCGGGATTGCTGCACGATGTGGGCAAAGTCTATGTGCCGTCGGAGATACTGAGCAAGCCCGGCAAACTCACCATCCTTGAGCTCGGATTGGCCAAGGCCCATGCCGAAGCCAGCTACAATATCGTGAGGTCGATCAAGTTTTCGGGGCCGATCGCGCAAATTGTGTGGCAGCATCATGAGAGAATCAATGGATCGGGATATCCCCGCGGCCTGGCCGGCGACCAGATCATGCTCGAAGCGAGGATACTGGCCGTGTCCGACGTGGTAGAGGCCATGGTCTCACACCGGCCCTACCGTCCCGCCCTTGGCCTGGATAAGGCGCTGGAGGAGATAACCAGTAACCGCGCCGTCCTATACGATGAACAGGTGGTGGACACCTGCCTGGCGCTGTTCAACGAAAAGGGATTTAAATTCCGGGATTAACTGTAAGCTATACATGCTCGTGTTGCCCCGATATGTGCAACCAATACAACGTATATTTAAATTATGAGCTCAAACAGTCAGGCTTTCAGTCTGCTCAGCAAAGATGACTTCTTCCTTTTTAACGAGGGCAGTCATCTCCGCCTTTATGACAGGCTGGGAGCGCATCCGGTGCAGAGGGACGGGTATGACGGCACCTATTTCGCAGTCTGGGCGCCCAACGCCCAGAACGTTTATGTCTCAGGGGATTTTAACGGATGGGACAAGAAGGGCTTCAGATTGTCTCCCTGTGAAAACTCAGGTATCTGGGAAGGCTTCGTGCCCGGCCTGGAAAAGGGCGCCCTGTATAAATACCATATCGAATCTAATATCCGCCGATACAAAGTTGAGAAAGCCGATCCATTTGCCTTTTACTGCGAGGCACCGCCCAAAACGGCATCCATAGTCTGGGACTTATCCTACACATGGAAAGACAGGCCATGGATGGACAGGCGCGGCAAGGCCAATGGACTGGATGCCCCCATATCCATTTACGAGGTTCACCCGGGTTCGTGGATGCGCATGCCCGAAGACAACAACCGCTATCTCAGTTACAGAGAACTGGCCCCCAGATTGGCGGAGTATGTCAACAATATGGGATTCACCCATGTAGAGCTGATGCCGATAATGGAGCATCCCTTCTACGGTTCCTGGGGGTACCAGGTAACAGGCTATTTCGCACCCACCAGCCGCTATGGAACCCCCCAGGATTTCATGTACCTGGTTGACTACCTGC
>CAZDXZ010000022.1:4882-8866 GCA_964509615.1 uncultured Dehalococcoidales bacterium | reverse complement strand
CCCACCAGCCGCTATGGAACCCCCCAGGATTTCATGTACCTGGTTGACTACCTGCACCAGAACGGCATAGGAGTGATACTCGACTGGGTCCCCTCGCATTTCCCCAGTGACAGCCACGGGCTGGGCTTCTTCGACGGCACGCACCTGTACGAACATGCCGATCCTCGGAAGGGATTCCATCCCGACTGGAAAAGCTATATCTTTAATTACAGCCGCCACGAGGTGCGCAGCTTCCTTCTCAGCAGCGCCATGTTCTGGCTGGATAAATACCACGTGGACGGGCTTCGTGTGGATGCCGTAGCATCCATGCTGTACCTCGACTACTCACGTAAAAAGGGTGAATGGGTCCCCAACCAGTTTGGAGGCCGGGAGAACCTCGATGCGATCTCGTTTCTGCGCCGATTCAACGAGGAGATTTATCGCAGCTACCCTGATGTGCAGACCATAGCCGAGGAATCGACCGATTGGCCTATGGTAAGCCGTCCCACTTATGTGGGCGGACTGGGATTCGGCATGAAATGGGATATGGGATGGATGCACGATACACTGGAGTACTTCTCCAGAGATCCTCTTTATCGCAAGTATCATCACGACAAGCTGACCTTCCGCATGCTGTACGCCTTCAGTGAAAACTTCGTCCTGTCCCTGTCCCACGATGAGGTCGTGCACGGCAAATCGTCATCGATAGGTAAAATGCCGGGCGACGACTGGCAGAAGTTCGCCAACCTGCGTCTGCTGTTTACAAGCATGTTCACACAGCCGGGGAAAAAGCTGGTTTTCATGGGAAACGAGTTCGGGCAATGGCGGGAGTGGGACCACGAAAAAAGCCTGGACTGGCATCTTCTCCAGTACGCTCCGCACAACGGACTGCAAAAGCTGGTGAGGGACATGGCCCGGCTCTACGGGAGTGAGCCGGCGCTCTACGAACTGGATTTCGATGCCGGAGGTTTCGAATGGGTGGACTGTAATGATACGATGCACAGCATCACAAGCTATTTACGACATGGAAAATCAACAGAAGACATCTTTCTCATAGCATTGAATTACACGCCTCTTGCTCATTATGGGTACCGTATGGGCGTTCCGCGTGGAGGAAATTGGAAAGAGGTGCTCAACAGCGATGCTTCAGAATACGGCGGGGGCGGCCTGGGCAATCTCGGCGCAGTAGAAGCCGAATCAAAGCCTTTTCACGGCAGACCGTATTCGCTCAGCATCACACTTCCTCCGCTGGCGGCCGTGATTTTCAAGTCGATCCAGCAGTAAAAAACAAGTGCAGAACATGGCCGATCGAGGAACCGTTGTTTATGCACGCATCATTAACAGAGCCTGTTTAGACCGGTATTTCCACATTAATGGTGGTGCCCCTGTCTTTGACCGAATCAATGTCCACCTTTCCCCCCAGCATCTGCACGCGCTCCACAATGCCCGCCAGGCCCAGCTTGCCATCCCGCGGCAATAGATCGATCTTGCCCGCCAGGTCAAATCCCACCCCATGGTCGATTACACTGACCTTGATGCTATGTTCAAGATATTCTATCTGCACGGCGGCGTTCGAAACCTTGGCGTGCTTGGCGGCGTTGATGAGAGCCTCCTGGATGATGCGAAACAGCGCCAGCTCAGTATCGGGCTGGAGCCGCTTCGGTTTTCCAGTGGCCGTGATCTCGACCTGCATGTCGTACATCTTCTTCAATTCGCCTTTGAGCCACTCAAGTACCGGCAGGAGGCCGAGGTCATCCAGGACCGGCGGGCGCAACTGGCGGCTGAACCGCCTCACTTCCTCAACCGCCGATTTCACTCTCTGATATATGGCATCCAGCTTCGTCTTTTCCTCACCCGTCAGAGCAGGTTTGCCGGACCGGAAATTATCCATCTGGTAAATCAGCGCAACCAGCGTCTGCACGGTTGTGTCGTGGAGCTCCCTGGCGATGTATTTTCGCTCCTCCTCCTGTACCCGCGTGATCTGCCTGGCATAATACCTCAGGTTCTGCTCGGCAATATGTCTCTCAGTTACATCCTCTAATATCTCGATGGCGCCTATCACCTTGCCCCGGCTGGTGAGGGGGCTGGCGGTGAAGTGGTACCATTTGCCGTTTTCGCCCAGCGATGGGAAGAAATCCTCCGCTTCGTAAGAGCCCCTGATGAGAGCAGATTTTCTTGCGCTGCCCTGGTAACGGGCCGATATCTCCTCTTCCGAAGCTCCATCTGCTATGAGGTCAGCCAGCACGGGCCTTTCCTTCCCATAAAAAGCTTTCCATTGATTGTTTGTGCCAAGCACCTCTTCCTTGATGATGCCCGAAAGCACCTCCAGGGCCTTATTCCACTGAATAACATGGTGCTTTTTATTTACGGCGAAAACCGGAAGGGGGAAACGCCCCAGCACGCGAGCCAGTACAACGTCAGAGCTGGTCCGCAGGTCCTCCCTGTTAAGATAGAGTTTGACCACGAAAAAAATAAGCAGACCTGCGGTGACAGCCAGGGCAATCAGCAGTATTAAAATGACGTAAATGTAAGACATGGCGACCGGTCAGCTGAGGTCTTTGAGGCTCAACCAATTCCTTTTCATGGCTTCGACCACCGCCTCTGTTCTCGATCCCACGCCCAGTTTACTGAAAATGGTCCTGAGATGGCTCTCAATGGTGCTCACGCTCAGATGAAGCTCATGTGCAATGGCATTATTGCTGAGGCCGCCGGCAGTCAGTTTCAGCACTGTGATCTCCCTGTCGCTCAGCAGCTCCGCCGAAGGTTCATCAGCAGCTTCGATCTTACCCGTGCGGAATTTCTGCAGGACCTTCTTGGCTATGTTGGGATGCAGAACGGACTCGCCTTTGTATACGGTCTTTATAGCTTCCACCAGGTCGGATACACCGACGTCTTTCAGCAGGTAGCCGGCGGCGCCCGCCGAGAGCACCGAGAAAATATACTGCTCATCATCGTAGGCTGTAAGCACAAGAATGGATGTGCCCGGCAGAAACGACTTGATCTGCCTGGTAGCTTCAATCCCGTTCAGCCCCGGCATAGCCACATCCATGATTATAACATCGGGCTTCAGTCCCTTGGCGAGACTGACAGCCTCATCTCCGTTGCTGGCTTCACCCACAATAGAAAACTCCGGCTCTCGTGTTAATGCCTCCCGGATGCTCTCCCGAACAACGGCATGGTCTTCGGCAAGCAGGATCTTAATCGAATTCAAACTAAATATATCCTGTTAAATTTGCTGTAAGTATACAACCGCGTTTTAAGGCAAGCAAAGCGGACTACCTTTAAAACCGGCGCTACAGCGAATAAATCTCCCGGCCGAACATATGGACCCAGTTTCTTTTGAGAGCTTCCGCCGCCTCGGAGGTCTTATCCACGCCTATGATCACAATGGGCTGGCCGCTCTCACCCCTTCCCAGAAAGGTATAGAAATACAGCACGTTGATATTGGCTTCCCTCAGCGGTTTAAGTATGGCCTGCATCGCGCCCGGATGGTCGGGTATCTCAACCGCCAGCACCTCGTTCTCCAGCACCTTATATCCGTTACTCCTCAGGACGCTCAATGTTTTGTCGGGATTATCTGTGACAAACCTCACCGTGCTGGTACCGGAGGTATCGGCAACTGAGATAGCCCTGATATTGATGGCCTCGCGGCCAAGGCATTCGCTGACCGCAAGGAACATTCCCGGCACGTTCTCAAGTATGACCGATACCTGCTTGATGCTCATTATTCACTCCTTTTTTTGCGAAACGGCAGCTTCAACTGCAATTAAAACAAATTATACCCTGTCAGCAGCGCCTTTTCATTCAACTCCAGCAGTTTTTTCTTGGAACCGAGGATGTGTTTAAGGGCTTGGGAGACATTGGATAATTCAACGACCCCGCTCTTCTTGGTAAATGCGCCCAGCATAACCATATTGGCAGCCTTCGGGCTACCCAGTTCCTCGGCTATCCTGTTGGCAGGTACATTCACAATTTCGATATCACCCCTGATTATTTCAGCCTCAA
>CAZDXZ010000022.1:0-4782 GCA_964509615.1 uncultured Dehalococcoidales bacterium | reverse complement strand
TCAAGCATGGAAAGCATCTCGCTCATCCTGATGGGATGTCCCTCCAGCACATGGTCTCGCCCGTAGGGAGTCGTGGTGGTCTTCATCCCTCGCAGCGTGGTGGGCGCCATTTGCCCGCCTGTCATGCCGTAAACAGCATTATTAATAAAAATGGTGGTGATATTCTCTCCCCGGTTGGCAGCATGAATGGTCTCAGCCGTGCCGATGCCGGCCAGATCACCATCCCCCTGATATGTGAAGACCACGCTCTGGGGATAAGCGCGTTTGATGCCCGTTGCCACAGCAGCGCCCCTGCCGTGAGCTGACTCAGCCATATCGACGTCGAAGTAGTTATAAGCGAAAACAGAGCATCCGGGCGGGGGTATTCCGATTATCCGCTCCTGTAGCCCCATCTCGTCAATGACCTCGCAGACCAGCCTGTGCGACACAGAATGTCCGCAGCCGGGACAGTAATGAAACGGAGTCTTTTTAAGCGATCTGGGATGTAAATAAACAGGTTTCATTATTTCAAACCCTTCTGGTAATAAAGCCGCGAGATTACCCTGGCTACTTCGCTGGGATTGGGTATTACACCGCCCGGCCGGCCATAGAATGCCACCTCCCCCTGACCCGCGAGCGCCAGCTGCACATCCTCGATCATCTGTCCCATGTTCATTTCGAATACCAGATACTGTTTAATCGTCTTAGACATCTCTTTGAGCGGCTCCTCGGGAAAAGGCCACAGTGTGACAGGCCTGAACAGGCCGACCTTAAGTCCTTCTGATCGAAGATTCTTGATAGCGCCCCTGGCGATACGGGCTGCGATGCCGAAAGCCACCACGACCAGCCTGGCATCCTCTATCATGAAGGATTCGCAGGTCGTCTCCTCTTTCTTTATCAGGGTGTAGCGCCGGAAAAGGCTCCAGTTTATCTCCTCCAGCTCCGACGGATTGGAGGTGAAAGTCTTGATTACCCTGCTGGGACGTCCTTTAGCCCCGCGCAGAGATCCTTCCCTGACGGGCAACACTGCCGGCGCTTCCCTGCTGAATTCGACAGGCTCCTTCATCTGTCCCAGGACTCCATCACCCAGGATAATCACAGGTATCTTATATTTATCGGCCAGATCGAAAGCCCGCATGGTCATATCGGCCAGCTCCTGGACGGATGACGGGCCCAGCACAATGGTGCGGTAGTCACCGTGCCCTCCGCCGCGGGTGGCCTGGAAATAATCTGATTGCGATGCTGAAATGCTGCCCAGCCCTGGCCCTCCCCTCTGCATATTCACAATGACTGCGGGCAGTTCACAGGCCGCCAGATACGAAATGCCTTCCTGCTTGAGACTGATGCCCGGACTGGAGGACGATGTCAAAGCCCTGGCTCCTACCACGCTGGCCCCGTATACCATGTTTATGGCAGCCAGCTCGCTCTCCGCTTGCACAAATGCGCAGCCCTTGCGGCGACTGAGGTGGGTTGCCATGTATTCCGTGAGCTCGTTCTGCGGTGTTATGGGATAGCCAAAGTAACACTGGCAGCCGGCCCGGATTGCCGCTTCGCCTATAGCACTGTTGCCATCCATTAATATCCTAGGCACGGTATACCTCAATTGCCACTTCGGGACATACTATGGCGCAGACTGCGCAGCCTGTGCAATCGACACCATCCTTATATTCCGCCGGCTGATAACCGGCGGCGTTAAGCTTTTCGGAGCGTACAATAACTTTTTTCGGGCAGAAGTGGATGCACAGCCCGCATTCCTTACACAGTTCGGGGTAAATCCTGATCGATCCTTTTATCGCAGTCATCGGCTATCCTTTGATGCCAAATAATCCTCTCGCCTGTTAATTGAGGATGACAATGGAATATGCTACAAATTGTACGTGCAACGCCTGATATGCGCAAATGGACAGCGAGTTTAATCTTTTATATGCGCCAGTATCTGCACCAGCGCTTCCGGTTTTACGCTCAGGTCGCCGGAATACGGGTAATCCATTGCCAGTATAGTGAACAATAAAAGGGCTATCAAAGCTGCCAGCAAAGTGGTCATTATCAACTGCAGGACGAGGTTATCGGACCCGAAGAAGAAGGTGAAGCTGATCGTGATGCATCCACCGACTATCAGTACCATCCAGAGAACAGGATTTAATCCGGTATTAGCATCCATCAGACGCTGACGCCTCATTTCACCGGCTTCATTCATTTTCCTTACCGATTCGCTCAGAAATATCTTCTGTGTCTCAGTCTGCGGCTCATAGCTTGTATACAGGTCCCAGACCTTCGCAGCCAGTTCCTGCACCTTTTCACTACGCTGCCCGTATCCGATCACCTTCCATTCATCATTTATCACAGCATCTATATACGCATCCAGCGCAGCCCTGACCTTCGGCTGGAATTCGTGAGAAAGTCCGTTCGTGTCCCGATAGATATCAGCATAATAATTGGCTTCCCTGGTCAACGTCATGTTTGCGTCATCATATTGCTGCCAGACGATAACGGTGGTGAAGCCCAGTAAAACTGCGTAGATGACGCCCAGTGTTGCAAAAAGCGGCCCGGCGATATCATGATGACTTTTCAGCTTGGCGTGCTCAATATAGCGGCGAACAACCAGCACCCCGATTATGCCGAAGGCTATCGCGATCAGCATTATGACCGTGCATATCGCGGCGGACGGATAGGTCATCAGTATCCATTGAGTGAACGGCATTACTCGCTCCTACATTAGAGTTTCGTGTACTATTAAACTGCCATTGCAGTAATCAGTCAAGCGGCAGTCAAATTCCAGATAGTGGAGACGGCGGTTTGAAACTGCCGCCACATATTTGTAGAATGGTATCCGAATCGTTATAGGGCAAAGCCGGGTTCCGGCGCCTGTATTTACTGAGAGTGGGGGCTATAATATGGAAGAATTGAAGCAGCTTGTAATAGACGGCAAGGCCGAGTTGGCCACTGCCAGAGTGACCAGGTTACTGGATGAGGGAGGATCGGCTGATGTGCTGATGGAGAAAGCGCTGATCCCTGCAATGGATGTGGTAGGCAAGCTTTTTCAGGATGGCGAGTACTTTCTGCCCGAACTGCTGGTATCGGCCAAGGCCATGCAGAGAAGCGTGGAGATCATCAAACGGCGCTCAAACACGGGAACGATCGCGAAAAGCGGCAAAGCGGTGGTCGGCACAGTTAAAGGTGACCTGCACGATATAGGCAAGAACCTTCTGGTCATGGCGCTGGAAGGCGCCGGGTTCGAGGTGGTGGACCTGGGCGCGGATGTTTCAACGCAGCAGTTCATCGAAGCTGTAAAAAAGCACCAGCCTCACGTAATAGGCATGTCCGCCCTGCTCTCCACCACGATGTACATGATGAAGGATGTAATTGAAGCCATGGACAGCGCAGGATTACATGCGGACGTTAAAATCATGGTGGGCGGCGCGCCACTCAACGATGACTATGCAAAAAAGATAGGGGCGGACTTCTACGGCCCTGATTGTATCTCCGGCAGAGATTACGCACGTTCCATCGTGGCACGCAAGAACTAGATTTGCTGTCGATCCAATCAAAGGAGGAGGGCCATGAGCAATCGCACCATTAGCGCCATGACGCCCAAAGAGAGGATTCATGCGGCAGCAAAGGGGCTGCCTTCCGACCGCGTACCCGTTTTCTACTGGATCGAGGCACATACAGGCTGCCGGCTGATGGCTGAATACCAGCCCTCGGGTCACTGGAACAGGGACCTGCCGGCGAAATTCCTCTGGAACCGGCTGAAAAAAGGCGGCTATATGCAGGCTGCCGAGGTATGGAGGTTCCTTCCCCTGCTGTGGGACATACACAGCTATAATTTCGCCAATGCCTACGGCATCAATCTCGGCGCCGACATGATACTGGCATCCTATGGGACGCCCAACTACAGCAGGTGGAGTTATAAGAAAGGCCACATCGACATAGTCGATATCTATGGAGTAGGCCGCAAGATCGGAGGCGGCATCTATCCCGATATGGTTGATCCCCCGGTTAAAAAACTCGAGGATCTCAAGAACTTCCGTTTTCCCGACGCCGCCAGAGACAGTCTTTACGACACCTTCCGCAGGTACAGGAAGCAGTATCCCCGTCACAGCATTGCGGCGGAGGCGTGGGGCCCGCACGATTGGACCAGCAACCAGATGATCGGCCTGGAAAGATACATGACCTGGCTGGTGGAATACCCCGACGAGATCAAATCGTTCATGGACAGGTTTATCGATCATGAGATTGAGATTGCCCGCAGGAGCGTTAAAGCAGGGGCGGACGTTGTATTTATTTACGACGATTACGGCTATAATAACCGCCCGCTGATATCCATGAAGATGTGGAGGGAATTTATGTATCCGCGGTTGAAAAAGCAGGTGGATGCAGCACACGAAGATGGAGCCCTGGTCTGTCTGCATTCCTGCGGTTACCAGATGCCCTTCCTCGAATACTATGTTGAAATGGGTATCGATATGCTTCAATCGCTCCAGCCGGCCGCCGGAAACGATTTTCAACTGGCTGTGGATAAATACGGCGACAGGCTCTGTTACGTGACCGGTATCGATATACAGAGAGGAGAGGCCATGACGCCTGATGAATATAAGCAGGATATTCTCACAAGCTACCGCACCGGCCGAGCTAAAAACCGTCACATCCTGGGCACAACGCACGAGATACAGTACACTATGCCTGACGATAATCTGAGGATTCTTTTCCAGACCGTCAGAGATATCCAGGCAGGCCGCTACGATTAGCCGCAATTTGTGAAGAACGCCGGGAACAGGCTCTGAGAACAATCTCAGCCACCGG
>CAZDXZ010000021.1:19881-23783 GCA_964509615.1 uncultured Dehalococcoidales bacterium | reverse complement strand
TTCGGCGATATCAGCAGGGAGTTCCTGCAGACTCCCAGCCTGTGGTTCACATACCTTGGCTTCGCCGCGGTGGTATTCGTGACCACCTCGATCATCACCTGGCTGCCCACCTATTTCTTCCGCGCCGGCGGTATACCGGAGGACCAGGCAGGCATACGCGCCAGCGCGATCATGGCGCTGGCGGTCATCGGTGCGCCACTGGGCGGCTTTCTGGCCGATCTATGGTATAAGAAAGACTTGAGAGCACGTCTGCTGTTCTGCGCCATATCAATCCTGCTGACGGCGTTGTTTGTTTACCTGGCGTTTTCATTCCTGGAGGGCCTGGGCCAGTATCTGATGCTGCTGCTTGTAGGCATAGCCATCACGAGCTTCATACCTGCCGCGCTGGCAGTTTGCCAGGACGTGGTGCACGCCGGTTTACGCGCCACCTCCGTCGCCCTGGCGGTTGTCATCCAGCACCTGCTGGGCTCATCTCTGGGCCCCATAGTAACCGGGGCCTTTTCCGATGCCTACGGCATACATACAGCCATGACCTTTTTACCCATCTATCTGGTCGTCGCAGCGGCTCTTTTCTTCGCCGGATCCTTCTTCTACAAAAAAGACTACGCCAAGGTGGAGAAAATAGAGCTCCAGATGGAATCCTGATACTTCCACCGGCCCACACAATCACGCATCCAACACACCGAATTCTATAGAAAATTGCATATTTCTATATAATTCTTTACCATATAACCTTGGCCGGTTGAATGCAGCGTAGATATCAAGAGCCTTCGCAATGAAAAACACGAACCTTATCAGTATAAGTGAAGCCAGCCAGATACTGGGCGTCAACGAAGCCACGCTGCGCCAGTGGACCGACGAGGGCAAGCTTAGCGCGTTCGTAACCCCGGGAGGGCACAGGCGTTATTCGAAATCCGACCTGAAGAAGCTCACTCGTTCCGGGCATAAAGCGCTGGGCATCAGGGACCTGGTCAGCGAGCTGGAAGACACCACGTCCCGTCACAGGGAGATGGCGCGCGGCTTCTTCGACAAATCTCCGCAGGCTATAAAGCCGTGCAAGGAGCACCAGATGCAGCTGGCTGAGTTGGGCCGACGTTTGCTCAATCTTACAGCGAGATATGTCAGCGAGCCTGCCAGAAGGGAGGAATCCCTTTCCTCTGCCCGCGACACAGGCAGGGGTTTCGGCCGTCTGCTGGCTGAGATGGGAATGCCGCTGACTGAAGCCACTGAGGCCTTCCTCATGCACCGGGAGCTGATCATGCAGGCGGCAGCCGGCCTGGCAGGAAAACGCGAGGCACGCGGTGGACGCATTGCGGAGGCCATACCCCTCGCCAATCATTTGATAGATATGACCCTTATTGCCATGATAGACGAACATCAGAAGTATGCCGGCAGCAGAGCAGGACAGGCATGATATCCATATCCCGCCTGCTCTGCGGGACGATAAGCCCGGGCGACAGCCTGCGCTACCGTGAGCCAGGGCAGGCAAAGGTGCAGCCGGGACCCGTGGTGGTATGGAATTGTACCCGCCGGTGCAACCTTCACTGTATACACTGCTATGCCGGCTCCAGCAGCCGTGCAGAGGCGCCAGCAATAAATACAAAGCAGGGCTTACAATTCATCCAGGATCTGGCCGAGTTCAACGTGCCGGTCATACTCTTTTCCGGCGGCGAACCCCTGCTGAGAGACGATCTATTCGAGCTGGCGCGTCATGCCACAGGCCTCGGTATGCGCATCGCACTGTCCTCCAACGGCACTCTGATAGATGAGCAGACAGCAGATAAGATCGGTGAGACGGGTTTTGCCGAGGTGGGCATCAGCCTGGACGGTACAAGCTCAACCAACGACCGCTTCCGCGGCAAAGACGGCGCCTATCAAGAAGCACTGGAGGGCATCCGTGCCTGCGTGGCAAGGGATATCAGGGTGTCTCTCAGGCTCACTATAACAAGATACAACCATATGGAGATTCCCGATATCTTTTCGCTGATAGAACGAGAAAATATCAACCGTGTTTGTTTCTACCACCTGGCCTATTCCGGTCGGGGCGACAAGCTGAGAGAGCAGGACCTTCCTCACTCTGAAAAGCGCAGGGTTTTGGACATAATCTTTGACCGCACGCTTGAAATGCACAAACGCGGGCACCCCAGAGAAGTTCTCACAGTGGGCAACCATGCCGACGGCGTATACCTGTACCTGAGGGCCCAGGAGCGGGGGCATAAGGAGGCGGAACGCATACGCGAACTGCTCAAACTCAACGGGGGCAATAACTCGGGGATAAGAATAGGCGCTGTGGACGATAAGGGGGACGTCCATCCGGACCAGTTCTGGCAGAGCTATTCGCCGGGCAACGTTTTGCAGCGCAAGTTCGGCGAAATCTGGATGGATATGTCCCAGCCGGTGATGAAGGGATTGAAAAACCGCAAGCATCTATTAAAAGGTCGCTGTGCCCACTGCGCCCATCTCGACCTGTGCAACGGCAATCTGCGTGTCCGCGCCGAGGCCGTACACGGAGATATCTGGGCAGAAGACCCTGCCTGCTACCTCAGTGATAAAGAGATAGGTCTAATATAATGAGCACCGACACCTCGAATTCAGGCCAAATACAGGCGCGTCTGCAGCTCGTAGCATGGGAGATCACGCGCTCATGCAACCTGCGCTGCGCGCACTGCCGCGCATCTTCCTCAGATAACAGCTACGAGGGCGAACTGTCCACGCAGGAGGCCCTCGTATTGATAGACCAGATCAGTGAGGTCGCCAATCCTATCATAATCCTGACCGGAGGTGAGCCGCTGGCGCGCTCCGATGTGTATTCCATCGCCGAATATGCCAGAGACAAGGGACTTCGTGTGGTAATGGGCACCAACGGGACGCTGGTCACACAGCAAACAGCAGCGCAACTGAAAGCCAGCGGGCTCTCGCGCATTTCGGTCAGCCTGGACTTTCCCACAGCGGAGATGCAGGATAAATTCCGCGGGCAGACGGGCGCATTTGAAGCGGCACTGAGCGGCTTACGCAACATCCGCCAGGCAGGCATGGAGGTCCAGATCAATTGCACACTGACCAGGCTGAATATCACCTATTTGAACGACCTGCTGGACCTGGCGCTGCGAGAGGGGGCGGTAGCCTTCCATCCCTTTTTCCTGGTTCCCACGGGCAGGGGAAAAGGCCTGAGCGAAGTCGAACTCGACGCCGGGGAATACGAAAGCGCCTTAAACTGGATTTACGATAAACAGATCGAGCTGGGAGATAAAATATTCTTCAAACCCACAGACGCCCCGCATTACCTGCGTATATTGAGACAGCGCGGCGGAGATGGGAGTCCGAAATCACTACCACCTTCCCGTGTGCCGCAGGGCCGTCATGGAGGGGCAGACGCCATCAGCCGGGGATGCATGGCCGGGAGCGGTTTCTGCTTCATATCGCATACAGGCAGAGTGCAGGGATGCGGCTACCTGGACCTGTCCGCCGGCGATATTAGAAAGCAGCCTTTCGGCGAGATATGGCGCGATTCCCCGTTATTCCAGCAGTTGCGCGATCTCAGGGCCATCAAGGGAAAATGCGGCGCCTGTGAATACAAGCTGGTCTGCGGCGGCTGTCGTGCGCGCGCCCTTGAGACCAGCGGCGATCATCTCGAGGCCGAACCCTACTGCATATATCAGCCGCGCAGCCTAACGGGAGAATGTATAAATGCCTGACTCTGCGCACGCAGCGGTAGAAAACAGGTTGCTGGGCATGCTGCAGTCGGCATTTCCGCTGTCCAGGCAACCCTACGATGACATGGGCGCCGCCCTCGGGATAAGCGGCGATGAGGTTATAAGGCGCATAGGCGATCTAAAAGAGAGAGGCATCGTGCGCCAGATCAGTCCGGTTCTGGACGGCAGGAAACTTGGTTTCCAGAGCAC
>CAZDXZ010000021.1:0-19781 GCA_964509615.1 uncultured Dehalococcoidales bacterium | reverse complement strand
ATGACCTGCTGGAAAGTCCCCGCCGGGAGTGTAGAAAAAATGGGACACCTGCTGGCCGGCGACAGGCACGTCAGCCACTGCTACGAGAGGGGGGTCACCGGTTCGTGGCTCTACAACCTGTTCGCCATGGTGCACAGCCGTGATAGGAATACCTGCCTTGAAATAATCGAAAAAATGGCAGCGCGCACAGGTCTGACGGATTACATCGCGCTGTTCAGCGTCAGGGAATTTAAAAAAACGAGAATAATGTACAGGGTTTAAACAGGCGATGTCGAAGTATTATCCGGTATACCTCAACCTGCAGGGCAGAAAATGCCTTGTTGCAGGCGGGGGCGGAGTCGCATTGCGCAAGGCAGCCGCACTGCTGGAACATGGCGCAGAGGTGACCGTCGTCAGCCCGCGGCTCTGCGCCGGCCTGCGCGGGCTTGCAGAGGAGGGCAGGATAAAAACCATCCACAGGCCTTATCGCAGCGGTGATATGAGGGGTGTATCTGTTGCCATTGTCGCGACCAGCAACCGCAAGATCAACCGCAGCGTAGCTGAGGAAGCCAGAAAACTCAGGGTGCCCGTCAACGTGGTGGACGACCCCGGGCTGTCCGATTTCATCGTCCCCTCCGTACTGCGCAGGGGCGATCTGTCCATCGCAATCTCGACCTCAGCTAAAAGCCCCGCGCTGGCGCGCAAGATCCGCGTCAGGCTGGAAGGTGAATTCGGAGAAGAATACGCGTCGCTGGTCACCATAGTCGAGGAGGCTAGGCACTACATAAAGAAACAGGGTTTAAAGGTCAGCAGCAGCGACTGGCAAAAGACGATTGATATCGATTCTTTGATCGCGCTTATCAGGGAAGACAGGAGCCGGGAGGCGCAGGAAGCTCTGATTAAGAAACTTACAAAATATGCAAAATAATGTTATTGAAGGAAGCTGCTAATGCATGTTAGCCTGGCCGGCATAAATCACCGCACGGCGCCGGTGGAGGTGCGCGAAAAGGCTGCCATTGGAGCGGATGGCCTGACCGCGTATCTTCATCTTCTGCGGAGGAATTTGCAGCACGGCGTTATACTTTCGACCTGCAACCGCACGGAGGTCTATGCCACCGGCAGCCTGGCTGCGGACCTCGAACGAGCCTGCATCGACTTTCTGGGTAAAAGCATGGGGCTAACCGGGAGCACCGCCCCTTATCTCTATGTGATGAGCGACAGAGTGGCCATGGAACATCTCTTCGAGGTTTCCTGCGGCCTCGACTCCATGGTAATCGGCGAGTACGAAGTGCTGGGCCAGGTAGGCCAGGCGATGGCGGCGGCAGAGAAATCCGGCACACTTAACCTCCCCCTGCGGCATATCTTCGAAAGCGCTATCAGCACAGGCAGGAGGGCCCGCAATGAGACCGGCATCAGCAGAAATCCGCTGTCCGTCAGCTCCATCGCGGTCAACAAGGCTCTGGACATCGTAAATGACATCGGACGGTGCAAGATCGTTATCATAGGAGCGGGCGAGGCAGGCAGGCTTGCGCTAAGGGTAGCCGGCAGCAGGGGCGCTACCGATATCGCAGTTGCCAGCAGAACGCTGGAGCGCGCGGTACGCATAACGGGCAGTTGCGGCGGACGTCCCATCGGTCCTGATATGGTAGCTGAAGAGCTGCGAAAAGCAGACATCGTGATCACGTGCGCAACATCACCCCACCCCGTGCTGCGCCACAGTCAGGTAAGCGAAGCCATGAGCTCAAGGCCGCAGCTGCCGCTGATCATCATCGACATCGCGCTGCCGCGCAATGTCGATCCGGAGGTCGGCGGCATCGACAACGTGCATCTCTACAATATCGACGACCTCAACGAGCTGGCCGATAACCACCGTCAGGAAAGGGAATCGGAGGTGGCAGCCGTAAAAGGTATCATAACGGAAGAAACAGAAATACTCGTGAAATGGTGGCTGGCTTACAGCGCCCGCCCGGTTATTAAGTCGCTGATGGCCAGGGCCGAGAAGATCCGTGCCTCTCAGTGTCAAAACTCACTGAAAAAAATGACCTCCCTCTCCGACGACGATAAATTGCAGGTCGACCTGCTCACCAGGTCGATCGTGGATAAGATATTGAGGGACCCCATACTCTATCTCAAGGAAGGTGGAGGGGCAGAACGAATTGAAATGATCAAACATCTGTATGGACTGGGAGACGGCAAGGACCTGTGAAAAGCAAGCTTGTGATCGGCTCACGGGGCAGCAAACTGGCCCTGATCCAGGCGGAGACGGTGGCTGGCGAGATCCGGCGCTGCCGCCCAAATTGCGAGATCGAGATTCGCAAGATCGTAACAGAGGGCGACCGCAACCGGAGCGTGAGCATCGATGCGTCCGGAGATACGGGCATCTTCGTTAAAGCGCTGGAGGAAGCGCTCTTGAACAGTGATATTGATATAGCCGTGCATAGCCTCAAGGACCTGCCGACCGTACTCCCTCCGCAGCTGTATCTGGCTGCCGTGACGCAGCGCCTGGACCCGCGCGATGCGCTGGTCGCCTATTCCCCGCTGGCTGACCTGAGTCCAGGTTCAAAGATCGGCACAGGCAGCCTGCGCCGCGCGGTACAACTTAAACATATCCGGCCCGATCTGGAGGTATGTAGTATCCGAGGAAATGTGGATAGCCGCCTGCGGCGTGTCAGCTCCGGTGAACTGGACGGTGTAATCGTCGCTGCGGCAGCGCTGCTGAGGCTCGGCTGGAGTGATAAAATTACCGGGTACCTTCCCCTCGAATTATTCCTGCCGGCCGTCGGCCAGGGCGCACTGGCTATCGAGGCCAGAGAGGGTAACGGCAGAGTCAAGGAGATCATCGAGCCGATCAACCATGTACCCACATGGCAGGCCGTAACTGCCGAACGGTTTTTCCTGCACGCGGTGGAAGGCGGCTGCCGCGCTCCCTTAGCGGCGCTGGCCACGGTGCATGAGGATACCCTGGAGATTCAGGCTATGGTATCGGACAGGGAAGGTGATGTGATCATGAGAGACTCTTATATAGGTCAGTCAACGATGCCGCAGGAAGCCGGCGTGGAGCTGGCGCGCCGTATGTTGAGGGCGGGCGCCGCGGGCCTGATCAAGGATGCGAGATGCCGTTGAAGAAGGGGACGGTCTTCCTGGTCGGCGCGGGCCCGGGCGATCCCGGCCTGTTCACACTCAAGGGCGCTGAATGCCTGGCGACGGCCGACGTGGTCGTTTATGATCACCTGATCAGCGACCTCATTCTCAACAATGCGCCGGCTGCGGCCGATAAAATATACGTCGGCAAGAGGGGCGGAAGCCACCATGTCGAGCAGGACGAGATCAATCGTCTCCTGATCAGCCTGGCCCGCCGCGGAAAAACGGTGGTGCGGCTCAAAGGCGGCGACCCTTACATACTGGGCAGAGGCGGAGAAGAGGCCGCTGCGCTTAGAGATGCAGGTATCCCCTACGAAGTTATACCCGGCATCACCTCCGCGGTGGCTGTGCCGGCCTACGCCGGAATCCCGGTCACACAGCGAGGACTCTCATCTTCACTAACCATACTCACCGGCCATGAGGACCCCACCAAGCGAGGTTCCCATATCCGTTGGGACATGCTGGCCGGATCGGGCAGCACACTGGTGATTCTGATGGGCATGCAGAACCTGCGCCCCATAACAGCGCTTCTCTTAAAGCACGGCATGAAGCCGGGCACAGCGGTGGCAGTCATCAGAGACGGCACATTACCGACGCAGTTCACGGTCACCGGCACTCTGAAGAATATCGCTCAGAAAGCGGATGAGGCCGGCATGACGGCGCCGGCCGTCATCGTCATCGGCCGTGTGGTGGAGATGCGCCGGCGCCTGATCTGGTTCGAGGCCTTCCCCCTTTTCGGCAAACGTGTGCTGGTCACGCGTGCTGGCAGCCAGGCCGTCGGGCTGGAAAAACTCCTCATCCAGCGCGGCGCACAGCCCGTGCGTTTCTCCTCCATCGAAATACGACCCATCAGACCAACACAAAAATTGGACAGGTGCATCTCCCGTTTGAACGAGTATGACTGGCTAGCCTTTACCAGCGCCAACGGTGTTCAGGCTTTCTTCCAGCGCATGCATGAGATACAGAAAGATTCCCGTTCGCTGGCCGGACTGATGATAGGCGCCATCGGTCCCATGACGGCGAGGGCGCTCAGTGCATACGGCCTCACAGCGGACTACGTTCCCTCAGTCCATACGGGTAAAGGATTCCTGGAAGACCTGAAAAAGACGGCGATAAAGGGAAAACGCTTCCTGCTGCCCCGCGCCGACATAGCCGACAATGAGATCACGGATGGGCTGAAAAAGCTGGGCGTCCGCGTGGACGAGGTCGCCGTATACCATACCGCGAGACCCCGCCGTAACCTGGCACGGCTGAAGGACCTGCTGCGCCCCGGCAATCTGGATATAATCACTTTCACCAGCTCATCGACCGTAACCAATCTGCTGGCAGGTCTGAGCGATACAGAGATCAGGCGGATCAACGCCAACATTGCCTGCATCGGACCCAAGACCGCTGAGACGGCCCTCAAAGCAGGACTGAAAGTACATATACTTGCCAGAGAACAGACGATGGCGGGATTGGCAGAAGCAATGGAAGGATACTTACGCAAGGAGGCCTGAATGTCTATGTTTCCGGAATTACGTATGCGCCGGCTGAGAAAAAGCCCTGCTCTGAGGTCGCTGGTGAGGGAAAGCCAGCCGGATGCCGGCGACCTGGTCTTCCCGCTTTTCGTGGTCGAAGGCAAAGGTATCAAGAAGGAGATAGATGCCATGCCCGGCATCTACCATTTCTCGGTGGACAAGCTTGCCGCAGAGATCGACGAGCTGGTCGCTCTCAAGGTGCCCGCCGTGCTGCTCTTCGGCGTCGTGAGTCATAAGGATGATAATGGGTCGGCCGCCCTCGAACCCGAGGGCGTAATCCAGCGGGCCGTGCGGGGCATCAAGAAGAGGGCGCCTCAGATGATAGTGATCACAGACATTTGCCTGTGCGAATATACCGACCATGGGCACTGCGGGTTGATAGTCAATGGCGAGGTCGATAACGACAGCACGCTCCCACTGCTGGGCTCGATGGCCCTCTCCCATGCCTCATCAGGCGCGGATATGGTCGCCCCTTCGGATATGATGGACGGGCGCGTGTCGGCGATCAGAAAGACACTGGATAACAACGGCTTCAGCCATATACCCATTCTGTCATACGCGGCCAAGTACGCTTCCGCCTTCTACGGGCCTTTCAGGGAGGCGGCCGGCTCGGCTCCCCAGTTCGGCGACCGCAAGTCGTACCAGATGGATCCCCCCAACGCGCGCGAGGCGCTCAGAGAGATAGAAGAAGATATCAAAGAGGGCGCCGATATAGTCATGGTCAAACCGGCGCTGGCATACCTGGACGTGATACGGCGGGCACGTGACAGCTTCAATCATCCGCTGGCAGCCTATAACGTCAGCGGAGAGTATGCCATGGTCAAGGCGGCTGCAGCACGCGGCTGGATCGACGGCCAAAAGGTCACGCTGGAGGTACTGGGCGCCATTAAAAGGGCGGGGGCCGACATTATCATCAGCTATCACGCAAAAGAGGCCGCCGCCTGGCTGGGCGGGCAGGCGCGGTAAGATGAAAACAACTATAAATTCAGAGCGCCTGTTCAAAGATGCCCGGCGCTATCTGCCGGGGGGAGTGGACAGTCCGGTCAGGGCCTTCGGGGCGGTGGGGAGCACACCCCGCTTTATAGTTGAGGGCAGCGGATCGAGAATCAAGGATGCAGACGGCAATACTTACATCGATTATGTATGCTCATGGGGGCCGCTCATTCTGGGACATGCCGACCGGCGCGTGGTAAATGCACTGAAAAGCTCAATAGGCAGGGGCACCAGCTTCGGCGCCGGCACGGAGCTGGAGACCAGGCTGGCCGCGATGATTTGCAGCGCTGTGCCCTCGATGGAGATGGTGCGTTTCGTCAGCTCCGGCACCGAAGCGGCCATGAGCGCTATCCGGCTGGCGCGCGCATTCACCGGCAGGGACAGGATCATCAAGTTCTCAGGCTGCTACCACGGGCACTGCGACAGCCTGCTGGTCAGCGGCGGGTCGGGCATGGCCACGCTGGGAATACCGGATTCCCCCGGTGTGACGGCTTCCACAGCCCGGGATACGCTGGTGGCCGGTTACAATGACCTGGACTCGGTGCGCCGGCTGTTCGCAAAGTATCCGGGCAGCATCGCAGCCATTATCGTTGAGCCGATCGCCGCTAATATGGGGCTGGTACATCCGGCCAGGGGATTTCTCAAGGGTTTGCAGCAGCTGGCCGGGAAATACGGGGCGCTGCTCATCTTCGATGAAGTCATCACAGGATTCAGGGTAGGCTACGGCGGGGCCCAGGAGCTTTATAAAATAAAACCGGACCTCACCTGCCTGGGAAAAATCATAGGCGGAGGCCTGCCGGTGGGCGCCTACGGGGGACGGCGTGACATCATGCGGATGATCGCGCCGTCAGGCAGGGTCTACCAGGCGGGCACGCTGTCCGGAAACCCGCTGGCCATGACAGCCGGGATTACTACGCTCGAGATACTGAGTGACCAATCTGTTTACGAGCAGCTTGAAGAAAGGGGAGATCTCCTGCAGGAGGGGCTGGCCGCCGCGGCCTGCGATTGCTGCATACCGTTGTGCATAGCCCGGCAGGGATCGCTGCTCACCGTGTTTTTCAGCCAGCAGGTTATTATCGATTATGCTTCAGCCCGCAGCTGCGATACGGCACTCTTCGCGCGCTTCTTCAGGGGCATGCTGGAGCAGGGCATCTACTGGCCGCCGTCCCAGTTCGAGGCGTCCTTTATTTCGCTGGCCCACAGCCGACGCGATATCTCTGCCACAATAAAGGCGGCTCAAAAGGTCTTCGGACGGTTGTAGAAACCGGCTATTTAATGGCGATAGCATCAACCTTGAGCTGAAAATTGCCGGGCACTTCTTTCACGGCCACACAGGTACGCGCCGGCGGCTGCTGGGGAAAGTACCTGGCATAGACCTCGTTCAGCCTGGTAAAGTCGCCCATATCGCGCAGGAAAACGGTCACTTTAACCACCTTCGCCATGCTGCTTCCCACCGATTCGAGAGACCTCTTCATGTTCTCCATCACGATTTCAGTGGCTTTAACTATATCATCGGTGACGATCAATCCCTTTTCCAGGTCCATAGGATCGATGCCGGTCAGAAAGAGGAAGCCGCCGGCTTCCACTATATGCGAATAGGGCCCCGCTTTGAGCAGGAAATCATTATCTACACACTTCTTGTGCATATCAGTTACCTCCAGTTTAATCAGTAGTCAAATGTGACAAGGTATGTTAATATCATATCATGTCTGAGTACAACCAGACTGAAGAGAAGATCGTCGAGGCCGCCCTGTACGTCATCCTTGCTCACGGTATCAAAAAAACTACTATCGAGGATGTTGCGGCACGCTGCGGGCTGACGCGAGCCACCGTATACCGTTATTTTAAAGACAAAAGGCGCCTGGTAAGGGCCAGCATTCTGCACATGGTGAGCGTGCTCAACGAGGCGCTGGCCAGCATGGACAAACACAGGTACTACGATACCGAGAAATCCGCCACGCTGATTAAAGAGGCGGTGTCTTCCATGCCCAAGGGGGACATTTCCGCACGCATTATGGAGCTCAAACAGCTATACCCTGATATATTTGCGGAATACCAGCTCGCTCGTCTGGCCTCGATCCGGGGGATATACCGGCGTGTTTTTTACGCGGCCAAGCGGGATGGGCTGATCACTCCTTCTGAGACAGACTGGAACCTTGTGCAGACGATACTTTCAGAAGCGACGCTCTACGTGGCTGAAAGCCCGCTGGTGCTATCGCACGGCAAGTCGGTGGGACATATATACTCGGCCGTCCTGGATATCATGCTCTACGGCATCATGGGCAGGCGCAAGAAATAGGACTTATTTTCTTCCTCCGCCCGCAGCTCGCTGCGGCGGCCTTCGTCCCCCGTATGCGGAACGCTGCCTCCCTCCCTTTTCAGGCACTGCGGGAGCCGGCGCATTGTAATCGAAACCCTGCAGCCTGCGCCTTTCCAGTGGTGATTTAAGCACCTTCTCTATCTCTTTAACCAGGGCGGTGTCAGCGTCTGTCACGAATGTCAGCGCGTCGCCCTTCTGATCGATGCGTCCCGTGCGGCCGATGCGGTGCGTGTAAGCATCCACGCTCTCAGGCATATCGAAATTGATGACGTGTGAGATGGTCAGAACGTCTATACCCCGGGCTGCGATATCGGTGGCCACCAGTATCTTGACCGAGCCGTCACGAAAGTCGTCCAGCGCTGCCTGGCGCCTGTTCTGCGCCAGATCGCCGTGCAGAGCCGTTGCTCTAAAGCCCGTCCTCTTCAGCTGCAGTGCCACACGGTCGGCGCGGTGCTTGGTACGGGTGAAGACCAGCACCGAGTCGGTGTCGAAGCTGCGCAGCACAGCGGTCAACAGCTTCGCCTTGAGATGTTGTTTCACGGGATAGATGCTATGCGAAACGGTATCGGCCGGCGCAGTATGCCCGATCTGCACCGTTACCGGTATGCGCAGGGCTTCCTGCACCAGCTTTCGAATATCGGGCGGCATGGTGGCGGAGAAAAGCATTGTCTGGCGGGGCCTGACCAGGCACCTCAATATACTCCTGATATCGGGCAGAAAACCCATATCGAACATACGGTCGGCCTCGTCGATGACCAGCATCTCAACGAAGGACAGGTCGATAGTGCTCTTCCAGATGTGGTCGAGCAGGCGTCCAGGGCAGGCCACGACGATATCCACGCCGTTGCGCAGCCTACGGATCTGCTGATCCATACCTACACCACCATAAACAGAGATGCTTTTGAGGGGGGTGTAATGTCCCAGCGCATCGACGGCTTCACAGGTCTGCTCGGCCAGCTCGCGGGTGGGTGAGATGACCGCAGCGCCGATGCGACCACGCGGCAGCTTCAGCAGTCGGTCCATCACCGGCAGCAAGAAGGCTGCCGTTTTGCCCGTGCCGGTCTGTGCCAGACCAATGATATCTCTCCCCTGCATAATGGGAGGGATGGCCTGCATCTGAATAGGAGTCGGCTCAGTATAACCCTGCGAGCGGACACCCTGCATGATGCTCGGATGAAGATTGAAAATTTCGAAACTCAAAGAATGACCTCATCAAATAGTATATTTAGCGGGATTCGGGCCATCCAGGGCTTGTGATAATTCGGAAGGATTATAATAAGCTTGCAACAACCTGAACTTGAGCTATGTATTTATTATACAGCAAACATTGACAAACAACCTAATAAATACTAAATTGAAACCACAGGCTGCGTTGGGGGAGTACATCCACTATTTATCGTAACGGATCAGCTTATAAGTATATACGGAGGAGCCCATGCCGGAAGAAGATGCTAAAACCAAGAAGCAGCTCATGACTGAATTGGAGGAGCTCCGCAAGCAGGTCAAACAATTTAAATCGCTGGAAAGCGAATTTAAAGCGGTTGAGCGGGATCTGAAAAAATCCGAGCATCAATACAGGCAGCTCTTTGAGAACGCGCAGCACGGAATTGTGATACTCGATGCGGACACCGGCCTGATCAAGAGCGCAAATCCCCATCTGCTGAAAATGCTGGGATATACTCCCGATGACCTGCTGGGCAAAAACCTGTGGGACATCGAGGCATTCATAGATACTGAAAAAAGCAGGGCTGCGGCGCACCATCTGAAACAGCAGGACCACCTGCGGTACGAGGATTTTCCCCTGGAGACGAGAAACGGCCGCCGGCTGGATGTCGAGATCGAGTCCACGGTATGCAAGATCAATGACGACCGCATCGTCCACTGCAATATACGTGATACGACCGAGCGTAAGCGGCTGGAGCGCGAATTGCGCCTGGTGGCCACGCACGACACTATGACCGGACTCCCTAACAGGACGCTTTTCCGCGACCGCGCTCAAATAGCCTTGTTGCATGCACAGCGAGCCAAAAAGAAGGTGGCCATATTATCTCTCGACCTGGACAAGTTCAATACCGTGAATGAAACCCTGGGCAATGCGGTGGGAGACAACCTGTTGAAGGCCGCCGCCGATCGCATGACGGGGCTGCTGCGCAAGAGCGACACCGTGGCGCGCGTGGGCGGAGACGAGTTCGCCGTTGTGATACCTGAGCTCGAGGACATTGCCAGCGTGGATAAGGTTAACCACAAGATCGTGGATGCCTTCAGGCACCATTTCCTGGTGAACGGTCACAAAATTCTGGTCACGATCAGCGTTGGAACATCCGTGTTTCCCGATGACGGAAGGGACATCGATATGTTGATAAACTGCGCCGACAAGTGCATGTACTACGTACGGTCAAACGGTTGCAACAACTATAAAATATCATCCGGCCAGAAGTAAGACAGGTCCGCGCCCGCGTTTTCAGCACTCTGATTTGATATCGCTGATATCTCCGAAACAGGTCCCCACGGACCTGGCCGACGCGATCAACGCATCTCCGACAGGCACACGCCTCTGCCCGCGCGCGACTACTTCCAGAGGCACCTCAACCAGGTCTTTGCCTTTGACCCCCACCATCCGGCCGTAGTGACCGTCCATCAGCATGTCCACGGCCCTGGTTCCAAGTCTCGTGGCAAGCACCCTATCGAAGGGAGTGGGCACACCACCCCGCTGAAGATGGCCGAGCACGACTGTACGCGTCTCGATACCGGTCTCAGCTTCAATTTGAGATCCCAGCACGAAACCTACTCCGCCAAGTCGAACCGGATCGGTGCTTTCTTTGACGATCCTCTGGATCACCTTATGCCCTCCCTTCGGCCTGGCGCCTTCCGATATAACGGTAATAGTGAATCGCTTTCCCCTGCAGTTTCTATCATTGACCATGTCGCTAATAACATCCAGCTTATAGGGTATCTCCGGAATCAGTATAATATCGGCCCCGCTGGCGATGCCGGCATGCAGGGCGATCCAGCCGGCGTTGCGCCCCATCACCTCGACGATCATCACACGGTGGTGTGACTGGGCCGTGGTTCGTACGCGGTCCAGCCCTTCCGTAGCAACGTAGACGGCGGAATCAAAGCCGAAGGTTATATCCGTGCCCCTTATATCGTTGTCGATGGTCTTGGGGATACCGATCACAGGCAATCCGTCTTTATACAACCTGTTCGCTATGTTGAGCGTGCCGTCGCCGCCGATGCACACCAGACACTCGGCTTCCAGGCCGGCGAAATTATTGATGACGGCCTTTGATAAATCTTTGAATTCCAGAGAGCCTTCCTTCCCTACCGGACACCTGTAGGGATTGGCCTTATTAGATGTGCCCAGTATGGTGCCGCCCAGGTTGATGATGCCGGATACGTCGTCGAAATGCAGCATTCGATGCTGGTTATGCAGCAGCCCTTCGTAACCGTCCGATATACCTACAACATCCATTCCGAACTCGAGCATGGCCTTCTTGGCCACCGCCCTGATAACGGCATTGATCCCCGGGCAGTCGCCGCCGCCCGTCAGGATGGCGATTTTGCCTTTTTTAGTCACGTCTTTGTGCCTTTATCAGGCCGTTATTTGCTGCAGCTCTTGCTGCCGAAAGCGGTCAGCAGAATGCCCAGCCCCAGCACAGTCAGAGTCACCGGGCATGGCAGCGGCCAGCCAAGCAACGGGTTGGGAACTCTGAGCGCCATCATGACGGCATCCACAATCAGCAGGAAACCGGCTATGATAAGTAATATCTTGCCAGCCTTGAACATAGTGCACCCCCTGGTTAATTTGCTTATCATTAGAGTATCACGTTGGAAATTCACAGTCCATATCAAAGGTTGTACAATCTAAATACGGGACCGAAAAACATGCCAGCATCAGCTGTTTCGGCGGATTTCGAAGTAATGGAGGTGCGCTATGTCAGGTAAATTTGCGCTTTCCCTCGGTGGGTGGGTCCTGGGTCTTGTTATAGCAGCCATCGTCATCATCATAGCCGCTGCATTGCTCGGCGGGTACCTGTGGGGCAACGGCAGCGGATACCAGTCCGGTTATGACAGGGGCAAAGTCGACGGCGACAAGGCCGGCTTCACCAGGGGCTACGAAAACGGCCAGAAGATCGGCTACGACCTCGGGTTCCAGGCGGGCGAGAAATCCGGATATGACAAAGGCAACAAGGCAGGGTATGATGAAGGATATGCCAAGGGCAAAGACCAGGGCTACCAGCAAGGTGAGACTGACGGCTACAACAAGGGCCTGCGGGAAGGATATAACTCCAGCATAATGCCCTATTATTATCCCTGGTACTACAGAGGCGGCCCCTTTTATTAATGACGACGAAAGGATTCTGATATACGGAAACGCGACGGGTTGTTGTCCAACAGGCTGCTGCTGGTCTGTATCATCGTCGCCCTGATCCTGCTGACAGCAATTGCCGTGGCCGTCATTTTCTTTAAAGATACGGCCGCCGGCCAGTGGGTATGCAGGGCTGTAGATGTTGTTCTTCATGTTGACGTTTACCTCGGGGCACTGATTCAGCAATATGGCCCCTTCGTTTACGCAATACTGTTTATCATTATTTTTTGTGAGACCGGTCTGGTGGTCATCCCCTTTCTACCGGGCGATTCATTGCTTTTCACGGTCGGCGGATTTGCCGCACTGGGTGCACTGAACCTATGGCTGTTGATCCTGCTGATGTGGCTGGCAGCAGCACTGGGCGACAGTTTCAACTATTTCATCGGCAACCTTATCGGGGAGCAGGTCTATACCAGAGATTACAAATACATCAGGAAAGAGTATATCGACCGCACGCACGCGTTTTTCGAAAAATACGGGGGAACGGCCATCGTGCTGGCCAGGTTTGCTCCCATACTCAGGACCTTCACCCCTTTCATCGCGGGCGTGGGTAAAATGAACTACCCCCGCTTCCTTTTCTTCAACGTAACCGGCGGCCTGCTGTGGGTGACTATTTGTATACTGTGCGGGTACTTCTTCGGCAACCTGCCTTTCGTAAGAGACAATTTCTCCATCTTTATTCTGGCCATTATCGTCGTATCGCTGATCCCATCGGCGGTCGAAGTCATCAGACACTGGAGGTCCCGCCGCTGAAACCGCTTAAATGGTACAAAGAGCTTTCGGCACATAAAGGCCGTCAGGAAGCAGGCGCATTCCTGCTGGAGGGATATCGCGCCATTGACCAGGTGGCCGGGAGCAGCCCGGGCAATATACTCGAGATACTCTGTACAGAGGACCCACCCTCCGTCTATGCGGGCTTTGCCCTCCGGCCGCTGACACCGGCCCAGATGAAGTCCATCAGCTCCACCGTGGCATCCCAGGGGATCGCCGCTGTGGTACAGCTGCCCGTCGATACATATACAGCCAGGCTGCCTGCGGAGGCGGGAAGCAGAATTTTGTTGCTGGAGGATGTACAGGACCCCGGCAATGTGGGCACGCTTATCCGCACCGCCGCCGCCTTCGATTATTCGGGAATCATACTTACCGATAAATGCGCCGATCCCTTCTCTCCCAAATGCCTGCAATCAACGGCGGGCAGCATCCTGTCTCTCTGGGTAAGGAGGACGGCCTCTTACCTTGACCTTGTGGATGAGTTGAGAAGCAGTGGACATGTCCTGGCAGCTGCTGACCTGCGGGGACAGGCATCGGCTGCGATGCTTAACAAATATAACAGTCTGGTGCTTGCGCTGGGCAACGAGGCGGCAGGATTATCAGAAGCACTGCTCAATAAGTCGGACCACAGAGTAAAAATACCGATAAAAAGGACCAAAGCCGAGTCTCTGAATGTGGCTGCCTGCGGCGCTATATGTATGTATTTAAGCAGCCTCGATCGACCGTAGACAGTAAGGCATAAAGGCCCGTGGTTATTTCTTCAGCAGGTCGGCGATGACCATACGGTCGAAATAGACCTCATTGCGCTGAACCTTATCCCCTTTGAATGCAATGAAATCCATACCGTCAGCTTCCACGGTCTTTCCACCCGCGGCCGGCTGCCAGGTGGCGTGCCATCTGGCGGCTGCGCCGTCCATGTTCTTGAACGCCTGAACATCTTTGATAGACCAGCTCATTTTCCATGCCGCGAAGAGCTTGGCCAGGTAGCGGCGCAGTGCCTGCTGGTCCGTTATCTCCCCTTTTAGGTTGGGATCGGTATAGACCAGGTCCTCGGAATAACAGGATGCAACCTTGTCCACCTCCTGTGTATTCCATGCGGCAATGAATTTCTCAGCCAACTCCTGTATACGTTTATCCGACATATTCAGCCTCCCTCAAGATGTTTATTCATTCAGGATCATATAGAACGGCGTTTTCTTCTGTTTCCAGTACTGCGCCGAAGAGTCGAATATCCGCTCAGCCATCTGCGCATCAGGCGGATCTTTTACCGCAAAAGACCGGTAGTTCTTGAACAGTACGACGTATCCCGCCGCCGGCCTCCACGACATGTCGGTCAGGCAATCGCTTAACGCGTCCCAGTTCTTGCCGAAATAAGCGGGGAAGCCCAGAATATGAGCAGTTTTTTTGAGGAAACCCTGCTTATCCTTAACACCTTTTAAATCAACCTCAATATACTCCAGGTCACAGGATAGGGCGGCGCTGCGGATGTCGGCGTCAGCGCCCGGCGCAGCCAGGTAGACTCCCGTGTTCAGATAAGTGCTGAATATTCCTGCCCAGTCTTGCATGCCTCACTCCTGTATTAACTTGAACGAGCTGTAGTGATCGTCAGTATAGTAATATTCCCCACCGCCCCCGGCGATGATACGTCGCACGCCCCGGTCATGTGAGCCCGGTGTAATCACGGTATACTCGTGATAATACCCGCCCGGCCTGCCCGGCAGCAACCCTTCATAGTTATTGAACACCGTGCCGTCCTTGGCATAGGGGAAGGGTCCCCCGCTCTTGATCAGCGCCAGAGTGTCCCTGCCCTCGGGAGGCAGGTCGGACGACTTTATTACCTTTATACCATTGTATTCGCCGGCCTGGTTACCACCGGCTGCAGAACCAGACTGCTCAACGGGAGATGCCGGCTGCGTGCAATTGAAAAGGACATTGTTGCCGGCGAGGAAATTGAACAGCAGACAAGCCGCGGCAAGCACGGCCAGATATAAAATGACCTGTTTCCAGGATGACGGTTTGATCCCCACATGCACAGTATATTACAGATAAAAATATTTCTGAAAGCGCGGCCTAATGATTAACAGCCTGTTTTGACTTGCACGATTGGGCACTCTATACTACGGCATGGCCGCAGGCCGGCACGGCCGTTCAGCCGGGCATAATTTCGGTGATAAGGAGGTACGGTCTATCATGAAGAGGCGGACCATTACAGCCATCTCACTTGCTTTCAGCCTGATCTTGACCTGCATCACGTTGCTCGCCGGATGCGCGGCGCCGCAGACGTCCGATAAAACACTGTATATAACCGGAACGTACGCCTCTCTCAGCCACGGGGTATACGATGGAGACGTGACCGTTGCCGACCTGAAGCATCAGGGCGATTTCGCCCTGGGCAACTTCAATGCCCTCGACGGCGAGATGGTGGGCCTGGACGGCAAATACTACCAGATAGGCCCGGGCGGAAAGCTAAACGCGGCCAATGACAGCATGCGCATGCCCAACACTACAGCCACGTTCTTCAAGCCGTACGAAGTCATAATCATAGATAAACCCATGAGCTACCAGGAGCTCCAGCAATATATCAGCCAGCAGCTGCCCACGCAGAACATATTCTACGCCATCAAACTTAACGGCAATTTCGAGTCCATTAAAGCCAGGACCCTGACGAAGCTGGACCAGCCCTACCCTTCCACAGCATATTCCACCATCACGCAGAATGAGCCGACCTTTGATTTCAATAATGTGGATGTGGTCATGGCTATGACCTACAGCCCCATCCAGATGAAGGAGTTAGTCTACCCCGGCTATCACGCCCATTTCATCACAGTCGACGGGAAATCCGGAGGGCATGTGATCGATGCGCGCATAACCAGAGGCCGGGCTGAAGTGGAATTCCTGCCGAATTTAACGGTGAACCTGCCGCAAAACAGCAAGTACTACCAGGCGAATTTCAGCGAGTCTAAATAGTACTGAACAGCGGGCAGTGCAGCCGATTCATAGACCCTTGAGCCGGCTCTCACACGCCCGTATTATGGAATTGATGCGGTGCTCGTATTGTTTAATATACTCCTCTGCATCCTCGCTGACTCTCCACAAGAGAAAAATAATCGCTGGAATCACGAGGAAGATCCCGATGAAGTGCAGAAGGAACTTGTCATTGGCCAGACAGTCATGAATAAAAAGCGCCAGCATTATAATCAATCCCAGTGCCAAATATATGTTGCCCAATAATTTGAGTAACTTCATGCCGTCCTCCTCAGGATTGAATGTCTGAACACCAACCCTGCAGCACTTCCGACCAATCCAGTATACTCCGCATTTTTTTTCTTTCCAAATCGGATATGACTGTAATCTCCGCCCCCGGATTTACGTCTGTCAGGGAGCGATCGGCTTTATCGCAGCAATCTTTCATACAAAATGATATAGTAGTGCGAACAGGAAAGAAGAGATGGCGAGGACGTCGGACAGATATCCCGGTGTGGAATGGGTCGGCGATACGGGTGTTTTCATACATATCGACGATAAGAAATGCACGGGCTGCGGCAACTGCATAAAAGTGTGCCTGGGGCGCTGTTTTGAGGTGGAAAGGAAGCTGGCCAGGATCAGAAGCCTGGCCGAATGCATGGAATGCGCCTCCTGCTGGTATGTCTGCGGGGAAGGGGCCATAAGTTTCAGATGGCCGCCGGGCGGCGCCGGGTACAGGAGCGACTGGGGATAGCATGGCGCGCCGGGAATACGACGTCATTGTGATCGGGGCCGGATTCGGCGGCCCTGTTGCAGCTAAAAAGTGCGCCGACGCCGGCCTGAGAACGCTCATGCTGGAAAGGTCGGAGAATCCCGGTGAGAAGGTAATCTCCGGCCTCACCATCCCGGTCTACGGCTTTCTGTTCGGCCCCTCATTCATTCGGGACGGCAACCCGCCGATAGAGAGGCCCGTGGACGGAATCAGAAATTATGTCATCTACGACGTTAAAAGCGGAGATATCGAGATCGTCGAACTGCGCATACCCAGGCCCGTTTCTCCCATCATCGCCTTCGGCTACAATGCATACTGCAAGCCTTTCTGCACCTGGGAGGCGCAGCAGGCCGTTAGGGCCGGCGCCGAATTATTGACCTGTACCACCGTAGTGGACGTAATTAAAAACGACGGCCGTATCGAGGGTGTCGTGACCGAAAAGGGCGAGGAGATAGGGGCGAAGATCGTGATAAATTGCGAGGGATCACAGGGTTTACTGGCCATCAAGGCCGGCGTAAGGGAGAAATATCCGCCTCAGGCAATCTCACTGGCCGATACGTATGATTACGAATGCCCCAGAGAGGTCATCGATGAGGTTTTCGGGCACAGCCTGCGGTTTTGCTGGGCCTTCGACGAACAGAAACTGGCGCCGCCCCTGGGACACGGCAACGGACTGATGAGCTGGCCTTATAAAAACAGCATACACTGGATGCAGGACCAGTGCCTGGCCTTTAATGACGGACAGGTGCCTAACCTCAGGCGGTTGTTCGACGAGTACCATGAGAATATAACCGGGCAGCTTCCCTGGTGGAGGGACGAGATAGCCCCACGCGTCAGGCTGAGGGCCAGGATGTGGGAGGGATTCGGAATATATGTCGGCCTGGACGATAGGCTGCGCAATATGCCCAATTACACGCATGGGATGATACTCGCCGGAGACGTAGCGGGACTCGAGAGCACGGGCCTGTGCGACGGTGTGCCGACCGCCTGGTTTTCGGCGGAGATCGCGGCTGATACGGCCATTGAGGCTATAAGTGCCAATGACACTTCAGCTGCTTTTCTGGAGAGATACGAGCGAAGGATACGGGCTCACAGAATCATCCAGTGGGCAATCACCTGCAGAGGTAGATGGAACCTGCGAAAAGCACAGGAAAGCCATGACCGGAAGGACCTTAAATCAAAGATCAATTACCAGTTCGGTCCGGGCATCCTGACGCATGCCGGTACCCCTCTCGTCAATGGCATTTTAAGCGCCGTCAGGAAAAATCCGCTCGTTTTGAAGAAATGGGTGAGGATGTTTCTTAGATACTACAATTGCTGGGAAAACGATTGCGCAGATCAGGAAACAATCGAGGACGGCCGCAAAAAGAGGAGATCACTGGCCCTGGACCTGCTAATACTGGATGCCATGGTGATACTGTTCAGCCCGGTCAACTGGATACTGGCCTGCCTGCTGGAGCCCCTTTCGGGGGTGGTCAATCCCCTGGTTAGATTCCTCCTCCCTCTGATCGAGCTTGCATTACGCGCAGGAATAAAAATGGAGCCGCTGTTCAAGCCTGTTACCCGCTGGACGATCGATTACGTTAAGGGGGCGGACCCGGAGATACTGGTCAGCGGCTCTTCTGAACGGTCTCGAGGACGACCTCGTAAATCTCGAGCTTCTCTTTCTTGAGCAGGTCTTCGATCTTCTTCTTGATAGCCAGCGCCTTCTCCATGGACTTGCTCTGTTCCTCATCAGGAAAAGTCGCCTGGACCTTAAGGTACGCGGTATTCAGCCTTGCGTGTGGCATGTATTTATCCTCCTTTCGATTGACCTGTCTGAAGATACTTCAATGTACTTCAAAGAAACTGAGTTTGTCCAGTCGGTCGAAATTGTGCTGGGCGTCGATCCAGCGCACGGTGCCGGAGCGGCAGCGCATGGCAATGGACTGCGTCTGCGCCCCGCCGCTGAAATAGCGCACACCCTTGAGCAACTCGCCGCTGCTGATGCCGGTGGCGGCGAAAAAGACGTCGTCGCTGTCTATCAAGTCCTGCGTCTTATAAACCTTGTCGATGTTTATGCTGGCTTTCAGTGCTGCCTCCCTCTCACCGCTATCGCGCATCCATGCCTTGCACTGGATAGCGCCGCCGATGCAATGGATGGCCGCCGCGGAGAGGACGCCTTCAGGCGTGCCGCCTATTCCCATCAGAACATCGACCTCCCGTTCGGGCAGGGCCGCATCAATGCTGGCGGCGATATCGCCGTCCGAGATCATCTTGACCCTCGCTCCGGCGCTCCTGATCTCAGCTATCAAACGCTCATGGCGCGGCCTGTCCAGCACCACGACCGTTAGCTCCGCTATCTTCCTCCTCTTGGCCGCGGCGATATTCTTGAGATTTTCCGCTACCGGAGCGTTGATATCGATACAGTCTTTGGCCTCGGGTCCGGTGACGATCTTATCCATATAGACGAATTGTCTGGGCCAGTGTATGGTTCCTCTGGCGGAAAGCGCCACCACGGCGATGGCGCCGGGCAGGCCCCTGGCAACCAGATTGGTCCCGTCCACGGGGTCCACGGCGATGTCCACCTTGAGTCCCGAGCCGCCGCCGATATGCTCGCCTATGTACAGCATAGGGGCATGGTCCTTCTCCCCCTCGCCGATGATCACGATGCCGTCCATGTGCACATATCCCAGCACATAACGCATGGCGTTTACCGCGGCCTCATCCACAGCCGTTTTATCGCCCCTGCCCAGATGACGCGCTGCGGCCAGTGCGGCGGCCTCCGTTACGCGCACCAGCTCCATAGCAATGTTGCGCTCGATCGGTATATCTGAATGCCCTGATTTCATGCTGCACAACCTCCCCTTCCAATAAGACTATTACATACACTGTCCTACAGTCAATGTGTTTTCCATACACAGGCCGGGCACAGCAAGCGCAGGCTGAGATATAAACAATATCGCATCACGT
>CAZDXZ010000020.1:0-24166 GCA_964509615.1 uncultured Dehalococcoidales bacterium | reverse complement strand
AATGAAGTCTGTGCTAATTAAAAATTTTTGAAGTGAGTTTATTATGGCTATTTTTTACCGAAGATTACCAAAGTACACTTTTTGTATACTTATCAGTATATATAGTCGTATCAATCACATGGGAAGTGCGATGAACTGATGTGATCAGCCATACTTTAGGAGTGTTGCAATGCGTCATAACATAGATGTGGAATCAAAAATCACAAGCCAACTGGAGGTGTTTCATGAAGGATTTTGGGTACGCTGCCCCTAAGAATGTCGGAGAGGCCATTGGTCTACTGGCAAAGCTGGGCGGTCAAGGGAAGATTATTGCAGGCGGACAATCGATGCTCGTCATTATGAAGCAAAATATGCTTGTCCCTGAGTTTCTGGTCGACATAAAGGGTATCGCTGAGCTCGATTATATCAACTACGACAAAAAGAAAGGGCTGAGCATCGGCGCCCTTACGACCCATCGCGCTATAGAAAAATCGCCGATTATCAAAAAAACCTATCCGGTACTAAGCGAGATGGAAGACAACCTCGCCGTGGTCCAGACCCGCAATTGGGGCACCATTGGCGGGAACGTGTGTCATGGTGATCCGGCGGGGGATCCAGCCGTCGTATTCATCGCATTGAATGCAAAGCTGAAAATACGGGGAACGGCTGGAGAAAGGGAAATCGATATCGAAGATTTCTATAAGGATTATCTCGAGGTTGATCTCAACCCCGGTGAGATCCTGGTGGAAATCCAGGTACCGCCAGCGTCTCCACATACGGGAGTTGCCCACGACAAGCTGATGGCGATGAAAGGCGATATGGGTATCGTAGGCGCGGCTGCATTTATTACGGTGAATCCAGCCGATGGAACGTGCGTAGGTGCACGCATAGCTCTCAGTAATGTTGCTTCGACGCCATGGAGATCCCGAGCTGCCGAAAATGTTCTTATAGGGAAGGTTATTACAAGCGAGCTGTTTGCGGAGGCAGGACGGGCTGCATCTGCAGAATTAGAACCTCCCGCTGATGTACATGGTTCATCGGAATATCGGAAGGTAATGGCAGAGGCATTTGTAAAGAGGGTCGCACAAAAGGCTCTTAAAAGAGCACAGGCGCAAGGCTGAAATACAGACAGGAGGTAATATAATGAACGATAAGTTAATGGATCTACGATTTACTGTTAACGGTAAGCCTTATGAACTGAAAGTAAAGCCGAAAGCGTTGCTTCTCGATGTACTCAGGGAAGACTTGAAGCTTACCGGCACGAGGACAGGCTGCGAGGTGAGTGCTTGTGGCGCGTGTACGGTCAACATCGATGGGATGGCAGCACGGTCCTGCTCGATACTTGCGTTGCAGGCAAATGGCCGTGAAGTTACTACCATTGAAGGGGTGGCGGACGGGGATAAGCTCCACCCTATCCAGCAGGCCATGGTAGATCATGGCGCCATAGAATGCGGGTTCTGTACTTCAGGGATGGTGATGTCAGCGAGAGCATTGCTGGCTGAGAACCCCAAACCGACCAGGGAAGAGATAAAGAAGGCTATCCAGGGCAATATGTGTGCTGATTCAGGCTATGCTAAATACATCGAGGCCATAGAAATAGCTGCTGCAAAGCTGCGAGGAGGTGAGTAGAATGGTAGAGACTTTTGGGGAATATTCAATTATAGGAAAACCAATACGCAGAGTGGATGCCAAGCTCAAGGTTACTGGGCAAGCCAAGTATGCCGCTGATATTGAAGTTGCTAACATGTTATGGGGCTTTGTAAAAAGAAGCCCTCATGCCCATGCAAGGATACTCAATATTGATACGAGCAAGGCGGAGAAGCTGCCCGGGGTAAAAGCGATAATTACCGGTAAGGACTTTAACGGTTTCAAATGGGGCTGGAGCAACCCGACCCGCGATGAGGAACCTCTGGCCACTACAAAGGTGCGGTATTTATATGAGGGAGTGGCGGCGGTGGCAGCTATTGATAAGGATACAGCAGAGGAGGCCTGTGATCTCATTGAGGTAGAGTATGAGCCGCTCCCCGGGGTTTTTACCCCGTTCGAAGCGATGAATGAAGGTGCACCTCTGGTTCATGAGAACCGCCCAGGAAACATTACTGTTGAGTACCACTGGAATTTTGGCGACACGGAGAAGGCTTTTGCCGAATCATACCTTGTCCGGGAGGACACCTTTCAGACCCCTCGTATGGCGAAGGGATATATTGAGCCGCCTGCAACAGTAGCCTACTGGCCTGACCCCAACCGTTTAGTTTTCATAGGGGCAAAGGGTAGTCCTTATTTCCCATACAGGATCTTATCGAGGTGCTTTAAGTTGCCTCTCAGTAATGTTCGGATAATAGCGCCATTTATCGGCTGCGACTTTGGCGGCACCAAGAATGACATGACGAATGGTGATTTTTCCGCTGTTATGCTGGCCAAGAAGGCGGGCAGGCCGGTAAAGATAGTGGCCAGCCAGTTCGACACCCTTACCACTGACCTGAGGCGTCACCCCATGTGGATTACCATGAAGACCGGTGTTACCAAGGATGGCATATTAACGGGTATTCACAACAAGATTGTCTCTGACGGGGGCGCTTATACCCGTATGAGCCCGCTCACTCACTTCCTTACAGGTATCTGCATGGGCATGCCTTACCATCTTCCCAACTTTAAGCACGATGTTACCTGCTACTTCACCAACAACCCGAGTTCGGCGGCGATGAGGGGACATGGCATATACCATACCACGTTTGCCCGTGAATGTCAGATGGACATGATAGCTGATGAACTGGGGATAGATCGGGTAGAGATAAGGCATAGAAATCTCATCAAGAACCCCGAGCCTGGTACCATTTATGAGACAATAAACGGGGTACACATTGCCACGGCCGGTACAGAGGAATGCCTGACAAAGGTCGCGGCGGCGGTCAAGTGGGAGGAAAGGAAGAAGAAAGAGAGGGTCAAAGGTAATAAGGCCTATGGCATGGGCTTTGCGACGGGAACATATCTCAGCGGGACGCAGCTCAGCGCACACAATGCCTGTGCTGCCATTGTACGGGTCTGCGAAGATGGTACTGTCAACTATCTGACCGGGGCCACTGATGTGGGCATGGGTTCCGATACGGTAGGCTCTGCCATTGTTGCTGAAGTCCTGGGAATCACAATTGACGACGTGGATATAAAAAGGGTGGATACGGCATACACGCCTGCTGACCCGGGTAGTTACGGGAGCCGCGTGACCGTGCTTGCCGGAGAAGCTGCTATAAATGCCGCTGAAGATGCAAAACAGCAGCTCCGCGAAGTAGCGGCTAAACAGCTTGGTGCAATGCAGGACGAGATAGTATTTAAGAATAGACAGGTTTTTGTGAAGTCAAATCATGCCAGGAGCATTCCTTGGGAAAGGTTAGTCAGGATGGCGTGCTATGACGCGCCTGGGAGGGTCATAATAGGCCGTGGCCACTCGAAGAGATCGACCGATCTCCATACGCTGGCTGATTTCAGCACCGGCAGGGGCGACATCGGGACCAATTACAGCTTTACCGCCCAGGCAGCCCAGGTCGAAGTGGATGTGGAGACAGGGGTGGTGAGGTGTACCGAGGATAATAATGTGATAGCCCACGACTGTGGCTTTCCTCTTAACACACAGGCGGTAGAAACTCAGGTTCTCGGCGGTTCGTATCACCAGGGGGTTTCCGCAGCTCTGTATGAAGAGTTTAAGATGGATAAAGGACTAACACTGAACCCCAATTTTGTAGACTACAAGCGTCCGCGTGCCTATGAAGCACCGATGACCGAAGTGATACACGTGATAACCAATGACCCCTTTGGCCCGTTTGGCGCAAAGGAGGCCAGCGAGGGTAGTACCTGTAGTGCTCCGCCAGCGATAATCAACGCAATCCATGATGCTACCGGAGTATGGATAAAGGACCTTCCCGCGGAACCGGAGAAGGTTTATTGGGCGTTAAAGGAAAAAAAGGAGAAGGAGCAAAAAAAGAAAAAGAAGTAGAAAATATGGGAACCGACACCTCTCATTGACTGTAAGATTGGGAATATGTTAGCAGGTGTTTATAACAATGTTTCTGAGGTATATGATACGGGAGTTATTACGAAGGTATCATAGAGTCCAGGCTCGGTGCGGCAAAGCCTGTACTCTATGCGCCTTGGCCAGAGGCCTGAGAGAAAGGGGTGATTGAACTGGAGGTGGAAGGCGAAACATTACGGGAATTGCCCACCAAGCGATACAGTCACGAATTTCACGCGAATGTCGCTTTTCAGCCAATTTGCGCCATAACCAATGATGTAGGTTTTCACAATGATGTCTTCGTTAATGGCAAGAATTATGTCACTATATCTAGGGCATTAATACAAAGCTCGAGGACGGCGATAAAGTGAAGGTAAGTAATAAAGAGTGATGTAATTGGGACACTGCTAATCCCTGATTTCGTAAATTTAGAGGGGTACCATGAAAGCGGCGATAATGCCAGGTTTTTCAGAATTGATTATCATTGTGAATCCTGCCGAGAAGGTGACTCGGGAGGGATTGCTCACGATAAATATGCCCTGGCTCTATGCACCTTGGCCGGACGCCCGAGAGAAAGGGGTGATTGAACTGGAGGTGGAAGGCGAGACATTACGGGCGCTGCTTACCACACTGGCACAGGTATACAGGCAAGCGGGCGTCGATTTTGAACCGATTAACCCAGGTACTAATGACATGGACGAGGATTATGATGTCTTGATTAATGGCAAGAATTATGTCACTATCCCTCACGGCATTAATACAAAGCTCAAAGACGGCGACAAAGTGAAGGTAAAGATACTCTGGCGCTGGGACGGTTAACGGACACCACAGGAAAGATGCTGGACAGGGATGAACTTGTCAGATATAATCGGCAGCTCCGCATTCCGGATTTCGGAGAAGAGGGGCAGCAAAAGTTAAAAAACTCCCACGTCGTAATTGCTGGCGTAGGTGGGTTAGGCTGTGCTTCAGCAACATATCTGGCTGCTGCTGGTGTCGGCCATATCACTATAGTTGATTTCGACGTGGTGGAATTGTCTAATTTGAATCGACAGGTGCTCTACTGGGAAGAGGATATAGGAGCGAAGAAGGTGGTGGTTGCCCAGAAAAAGTTGTCCAAGTTAAATTCCACAGTAGAAATTACCCCAATCTGCGCCGAGATAACAGAGGAGAATGTTTATAGTGTAATTGACGGGGCTCAGGTAGTAGTGGACGGCTTAGATAGGTTAAACGCGCGGCTTGTGTTAAACGCGGCTTGTGTTAAGCAGAAGGTACCTTATGTTTACGGTGGTGTGTCACGATTACGGGGTATGGTTACCACCATTATCCCCGGAGAAACTCCCTGTCTCGCTTGTTTTAACCCTGAAGGGCCGCGGGGGCTGGGCGTTCTTGGTATAACCCCGGCATTGATAGCAAATTTACAGGCGTTGGAGACTATTAAATTAATCATAGGCCAAAGACCATCATTGGCTGGTAAGTTACTATTGTTCAATGGAAATGACATGAAATTCCGAGTCTATGATATAGAGAAAAACGTAGGTTGTAAGGTTTGCTCTCAAGGAGCGGCCCGTTACACTGGAAAAGATCGTAAAGGCCCTCAAGGAGAAGGGTAGGTAGCTGAAGGGGCTGTAAAAAACTTAGGAGGTTGAAGCATGGAATCTTATCTATGGTGGACGGAAGAACAGAAGAAATTCGCAGAGGAAGTTCATGCATTCGTAAAAGAAGTGATGCCGAGAGACGCCGAGACGCGATGGACGAGGGAATTTCCCTGGGACATTTTCCAAAAGATTGGCGAGAAGGGGTTTACAGGAGCAGGCATCCCGAAGGAGTATGGTGGTCTCGGATTGGGAGCAACCGGTGCATGCATTGCAGCGGAAGCGTTCTGCCGGATGCCTGGGCCGGGCAGGGTCTTCGTCGGCAACATGCTCGGGGGTTTACGGCAACTCATTGAATACGGCACCGAGGAACAGAAAAAAAGCGTCCTTCCGCGCATCGCAAAGGGGGAGCTTGGCGCAATCGTCATCACCGAGCCCTTTGCCGGTACTGATGCGGCTGCAATTGAGACAACGGCAAAACGGGAGGGGGATGTTTACATACTGAATGGAAAGAAGCGATACATCGTTTCTGCCGGTATCGCAACGAGGCACATGGTCTATGCCCGCACGAGCAATAACCCGGAGGATATCCAGAGCTACCGTCATATCACCGCATTTATCGTGGAGAAAGGGGTCCCCGGATTCTCTGTTGAGAAAATCAATGAGATAATCGGGTTTGAAAATATTCAGAACGGTGTATTGAACTTCGATAAGGTACCGGTGCCCGTAGAGAACCGCATCGGTCAGGAAGGGGAAGGATGGCGGGTGATGACAGCTGGACTCAACTTCGAAAGGACCCTCATCTCTGCTTCAGTGGTAGGCTGGATAGGGGAACTCCTGAGGAATGCAGTGCCTTATGCACAGAGAAGGGTCCAGTTTGGCCGGCCTACGATCGATCTCCCGACGAACCAGTTCAAGATCGCTGATTTGATCATTAAGACGAAGATGGCACGCCTGATGACGTACTATACCGCTTACCTCTGGGATCTCGGGGTAGATATCACGGTCGAATCGAACGTGGCCAAGGTTTTCAACTGCGAGTCAGCAATGCAGGCGAGCATTGATGCGATACAGGTGATGGGTGGCGATGGCGTGACGCCCTTTTATCCCCTTGAGGAGATCATGAACGTGGCCAAGGTTGAACATATCGCCGGTGGCACAATGGAGGCTTGCAGGCTCGTTATTTTCAGGACAGCCTTGCGCCAGATGGCGAAAGACCTAAAGATGCAGCACCGGGTTATTCATCCAACACTTGGGGTGCCGGTACCAGTGCCTGGTAAAACAGAGAAAGAGATTGACGAGGAGAAGCTGCTCGCAGCACTCGCGGAAGACTACCGTGTAAACCCGGGTCTTTTCATGAGCCGCGAGGACATAAAGGCACTATTCGACGTGGATAGCGCCACGCTTGATGATCTACTCATCTCCCTCGAGAAGAAAGGTCTTGTCAAACTTTACCGGACAAAAAAGGGTATTGAGCTGGCCAAGGCAACCTATGAAGGTCTCAACAGGGCGCATCCGTTAGAGTACTACCAATGGTTTCCGTCCTGGATTAGTAACAAAAAGGACAGAATCTTTTAGGTGAGGGAGATATGGGGCAAACGGGAGCACATTATAGGGTTGCCAAGACGGGAAAGGCTATATCCCGGCTACGGGTATCCTTACCCCTGCGAGAAGAGGTGATGTGGTAACGTTCATGAGAGTGATGTTTCCTCGGGAGACAAGGGAAAACGATGCCCTGGTTCTGGCAAACAGTTCCACGTTGCCCGTTCTAAGCTTTGTGTCGCCTGTTGTATTATAGACTATAAAGCTACCGATGATTTTCAGACGTTGATCGTACGCACCAGGGACTTTAATGAGGGGATCATCAAGGAGAAAACAAAGCCCCAGTGCGAAGTAAAATAAGAACAAACGTAAGGGGCCTGTGTCAATGATCCACTAAATGACCAAAGAATAGGCAAAGCGTGAAAGGAGAAACCATGTCAAAGAGATTCATGCTCAAAGAACTCAGCCGCTACCCTACGGGTATTTACGCTGACGTCATCTACAGGAACGCCCTTCTCTATGCCAATGAGATGGCAATCAAGTGCGGCGAGGAGTCGGTAACCTTTGCGCAGTTTAACGACCGCGTCAATGCGTTGATTCATGCCTTGCAGTCAATGGGCGTGAAGAAGGGCGATGTGCTCGGCATTCTCTCGTGGAACTGTCTCGAATACGCTGATGCGTATGGTGCAGCAATGAAGTTCGGCTTCATCTCTTCACCGTTCAACCCGAGACTGCAGGATAACGAGCTCGACTACCTCATCAACTACTCTGAGTGCAACACTCTCTTCGTCGGCCCGGAACTCGTCGAGATTGTCAACCGACTAAGACCACGCATACCGAAGGTGAAAAACTTCATTTCCTTCGGGACTGCTGATGTCCCGGGAATGGTCTCACATTGCACGCTCCTTGAAACCTTCCTGAAGGACGAGCCGGACGTGGAGGCTGAGGAAGATGACCCTGTCTTCATCTTTTATACCAGCGGCACCACGGGTGTCCCCCGTGGGGCAATCTATACCTTTGCCCGTGCCATAGACGACACGAGACGGTTTCCCATGGCCATGAGCCTTGAACAGGGGGACAAGCACATCCAGATCATGCCCCTCTTTCATGTGGGGGGCACGAAGAACTTCTGGGGTTATTTCTTTGTCGGCGGCAGCAACATCATTATGCCTCAGATATCATTCGACCCAGTTGCGACGCTCCAGGCAATCCAGGATGAGAAGGCTACCGACATCCACATCGTGCCGACCCACCTTGCTGCCTTCCTCGCCATGCCGGATGTGGATAAATATGACCTTTCAAGCCTGAAGCGCATGTTCTATGCAGCATCCCCCATGCCTGTAGAACTCTTGCGAAGGGGCATGGAGAAGTGGGGTCCCATTTTCATGCAGTTCTACGGATCCAGTGAGAGCGGTCCGAACGTCACCGTGCTGTCGAAGAAGCAGCATGACGTAGTAAACAAACCCCCTGAAGAGCAGAAGATCCTGGCGTCATGTGGTTTTCCCCACATCGGCGTCCATGTCAGGATCGTCGATGAGCACGATGAAGACGTGGAGCCTGGCGTGGTGGGAGAGATCATTGTGAAAAGCAAAGCTATCCCGAAGGAGTGGTGGCACAAGCCGGAGGAGACCGCGGAGACCTTCGTGAATGGCTGGGTGCACACGGGCGACATGGGGCGCTATGACGAAAAGGGCTACATCTACATCGTTGACAGAAAGAAGGACATGATTGTCTCCGGGGGTGAAAATGTGTTTCCCCGCGAGGTAGAGGAGGTCCTTTACCAACACCCGGCGGTACAGGAGGCGGCTATCATCGGTATACCCGATCCGTACTGGGTAGAAAGTGTCCACGCAGTGGTGGTCTTACGACAAGGGGCGGATGCATCTGCCAAGGAACTGATAAACTTCTGTAAAGAAAGGCTTGCCAGATATAAGGCCCCCAAGTCAGTTGAATTTGCGGGTACTCTCCCAAAAACCCCATCGGGGAAAATTTTGAAACGGGAGATACGGGAAAAATACTGGCAGAAGAAGGAGAGAAAAATATAGGATGGAAGGGTTGTTATGCGGATCCGGATAAGGACTACCCTGAATATCCTGGAGGCGCCCTCTGAAGTTGCGATGGAAATAGGTACGTTGCAGGATGTCTTTAAGAAGGTCTCTGGCAATACTCATTTTGCTGAGGAAATCATTGACCTCCGTACAGGCGAGATAAGTCTGGACAGCCTTTTCGATGTGCGTCTGTTAGATACTGAGCTACGTGAGCGGTACTATTCCGGGAAAGCAAGAAGGACACCATGTGAGCGCTACCGGCAGTGGTGTCAGCGCCCTCCACGATGCAACGGGTATCTTGTTCAAGGAGTTGCCCGTCACACCGGAAAAGATCGTGAAGGCGCTAAAAGAGAAAGGGATGTGGGGGAAATAGGAAAACCATATGCGCATAAAGCGTTTCACGGAATTAACAGCAAGAGTGAAGGCTCTCGTTCTCAGTAATGATGTTGACTACGTGGGGGTCGCTCCTGCAGACAGATTTAAGCATGCACCGATAGGGCATCGACCCGGTGATTTGCTGCCGGGAGCACAGTCGGTAATTTCCATAGGTACCCGCGTCAACAAGGGGCCACAGTTGGGGCAACAGATCGCCCTGCGTGACAGGAGATATAGGCACGTTGCGTTCAGCTATCGATGGCTCGGGTATGGCCTGATAAACATGTACTTTAATGATAGGGCAGCGTTCCTCGTGACAAGGTTGTTGGAGAAGGAAGGGTATGTGTCAGTCCCGATCGTGGGTAGCGGAGTGGAAGAGATGCGCACCATGATGGGGGCTTTTTCGAACAGGCACGCTGCGGTTGCTGCGGGACTGGGTGAAATCGGATGGAACGGTCTCTGTTTAACACCTGAAAACGGCCCAAGACAAAGATTTTCCTCAATAATCACCACTGCCCCCCTGCAACCCGATCCCATGTACAACGGCTCGCGGTTGTGTGATCCGGAATGGTGCAGCCAATCGGGACAGGGTCGGCCTGCCTGTGTGAAGGCCTGCCCGATGAACCTTTTCAGCACTGATAAAAAGGTAGAAGCCATTATCGCTGGAAGGAAATTTGAGTATGCTCAGATGGACCACGTGAAATGCGGCGGCACCATCGGGCTCGGGATACATCCGCTGGTCCTTGGACGGGACTCGCCAAAGATCCCTCGTAAGGTGGACATGGATGTCATTCCACAGTTGATTGCGAAGACGCCGTCCTCGTGTAAGCTTGAAACCGTGGCATTTGGCCGGGGCCATTTTTGTGGTCTCTGCCTGCTCAGATGCCCAGTGGGCAAACCTCAGGACGTAGAGGATATTCTTAACAGCTTAGACCTAAAAACAAGGGGCAAGGAGGCAATACGGATATGAAACCTGCTGAACTGACCAGAAAGGTTAAGGAGATCGTCCTGGCCAACAATCTCGATTATGTAGGGATCACTCCGGTGGAGCGGCTCACTGGCGAGCCAGAGGGAAGAAGGCCCACTGATTACCTGCCTGGCGCGCATTCAGTCGTTTCCCTCGGTATCAAGTTGAGTTTGGGGGTGCAATTAGCGAATAGGCTGGCCTATCAAGGGGGCTTGCGCCATTCCATTTATTCGTATCTCTGGTACGGGTTCGGCATGCCAAGCTTGCATTATCTGGACCGGACAGCACTCCTCGTAACTAGGCTACTGGAAAAAGAAGGACACATCGCTACTCCGGTTATGGCCATTTCAACGTTCGATATCCAAAGCAATCTTATGGAGTTTTCCAATGCCCACGCGGCGGTGGCAGCTGGTCATGGAGAGTTGGGATGGAGTGGCTTGGCCTTGACCCCTGATGTGGGGCCCAGGGTACGATTCAGTTCGGTCATCACGACAGCGCACTTGGAGCCTGATAGTATCTACAGGGGGCCCAGGCTTTGCGATGTAGACGAGTGCAAAAGGCTGGGACAGGGTATACCTATCTGTGCAAAAGCCTGCGCCACTCATGCAATTGGGCCAGGCGGTGTGACGGTAGCCATCGGTGACAGGAACTTTGATGTGGCAAAATTTGACCGTTTCCGCTGCATGTGGGGGTCAATGGGGTTGCTTGAGGCAACCCTGGGGTTAAAAGATATCCCAATGCCTGACAAGGAGAAAATCGATGCTGGTGACGTATTCGACGCATTGGCCAGGAGAGACCCGAGTCAGAGTTTGGAATTGATGGTCATTGGCCGGGGAGATTACTGTGGACAGTGCATTATGGAATGCCCGGTGGAAAGGCCAGGACAACTGGACGAAATGGTGCCGGGAGCACCTAAAGCTAAATAAAGGAGGAAAGAAGATGGAAAGTAGAACATTCTTAAGAGTACTTGTAATTATGTGTGCTGTTTTCTTGTTCTTGACGGTCCCTCTTACAAATGTGAATGCTCAGGCCGGAAAAGAGCCGATAAGGATTGGTATCGATATTGAAATGACCGGGGTGATGTCTGAGACGTCGATGAACGCCAAACAGGGTTATGACCTCTATTTACAGGAAATTGGCTACAAGGTGGCTGGTCGCCCAATCAAGGTCATTGAATATGACAACAAGACTGACCCGAAGATTTCCGTGGAGGTAGCCCAGAAGCTGGTTGAAAAGGACAAGGTACATATACTCCTCTTTGGGACAAACAGCGCTGCTGCCATAGCAGTCCGGGGATATGCTGAAAAGGCCAAGGTACCAATGGTAGTCGTTGCCATGGCGGGCGCTGAACGGGTGACACTGCCTCCCAACAAATACATCTTCAGGATCAGCTATGCTGATGGGCAGATGGAACTTTCGTTGGGCCGTTATGCTTACGAGAAGCTCGGTTACCGGAAAATGGCCTTGATGGGGCCCGATTATGCAGGCAGTACGGGAAAGCTCTGGGCATTCCAGCAGGAGTTTGAGAAGAGCGGCGGTAAGATAGTCCAGACTATTCTCTGGCCCCTTGGAGAGATGGACATGGCTCCATACTTTGCCCGTCTCCAGCCGGATGTTGAAGCCATTTTTCCCTTTATACCCGGCGACATCTCCATCAACCGATTTGTAAGTCAGTATTTTGAAATGGGGCTGGATAAAAAGGGTGTCAAGCTGTGCACCCACTGGACCTTTACCGAGGACTACTTCACCGTGCAGACCTTCAAGGACAAGATGATGGGGGTTACCAGCGGCGCCCATTACTGCCTGGGCTCTAACACGCCGGAGAACAAGCGGCTGACCAAGGCCTATTACGCCAAGTATGGCAGGAAGAAAATGATGAATTCCGATGTTGCCATCGGTTACGAAGGCATGAAGTTTGTATGCACCGCACTGGAGTCCATCCGGGGTAACGTAGAAGATACAGAGGCTTTTCTTAAGACCATGCATAACACCAAGATCAAGGGCGTGGTGAGCAGTGCCGTGAGTGTGGACGCGAATGGGAATGTTGTGCGGGACTTTTTGATTCGCCAGGTACAGAAGAAAGATGGTGTTATCAAAAACGTTGTGCTTGACGTGATCCCTCAGGTGCACCAGCCGCCTCAGGGTTATACGGTAATGCCCGGTAAGTAATACTAAACTGAAATCTGTCGGCAATTCTCTCGATAGACAGTCCCGCCATTGGCGGGACTGTCCTACCATAACATAGGTTGGGCCTGTCTGCCCGACAGGCAGTCGTCTCGTCTGACATCATTGTTAATAGATTGCAAAATGGTATAAGTTATATAATATACAAGATGTTAAGCGACATGCGGATTAAAATCTCAGGCGGAGGCAGATACCTGTGGAATTGTCCATAGCCATTACACAGATATTGAACGGGATCGCCCTTGGGATGCTGCTCTTCCTGCTGGCAGCGGGATTGAGCTTGATGTTCGGCCTGATGGGGATCGTCAATCTTGCTCACGGCTCCTATTTCATGGTGGGTGGTTACATAGGACTTGCTACACTGGAGGCTACAGATAGCTTTCTTCTGGCCCTGGCGGCGGGCGCTGCAGGTGGCGCACTACTTGGTTTCCTTACGGAGCGGTTTTTCATGCGTCGCCTTTACGGGTTGCACAGTCATGAGTCCATCCTTTTGACATTTGCCCTCAGTCTGGTCTTAAGCGACATATCCTTGTTCCTCTGGACCGGCACGCCCCGTTGGGTGCAGACGCCTGGTCTTCTTGATTTTTCACTTACTCTGTTCGGGAGTTCCTACCCTGCCTATCGTCTGGCCATCATACTTGTCGGCGCTATTGTTTTTGTCGTTCTTTACTGGTTTCAGGAAGGGACTTTATGGGGAGCTATCGTACGCGCCGGGGTGGACGACAAGGAAATGGCAACCGGGCTGGGGATAAATATCCCCCTTGTTTTCACCATGGTCTTTTGTCTGGGTGCCTTTTTGGCAGGTTTTGGCGGCTTCTTCGGGTCACCCATTCTCGGGCTGCATATGGGATTGGACCTTGAGGTTATCATGCTGGCTCTGGCAGTGGTAATCGTGGGGGGTATCGGCAGCTTGTCCGGGTGCCTGGCGACTTGTCTTCTGCTGGGTTTAAGCGATACGTTCGGGAAAGTGCTCTGGCCACAATATGCATCTCTCACCATCTACATTGTGGTGGTGATCGTCCTTTTGGTCAAACCATCCGGTTTGTTCGGGAGAGGGGCCCAATGAAAGAAGAAACAACGCCGAGGTGGAAACCCATCGTGGCTGCCACAGTGGGAGCAGCCTTTGTTCTTTTGGTGCCCGTGCTGCCCAACTACGCTGTCACGCTTGCTACCTCAATCATTATTTACAGCATTTACGTCAGTGGCGTGAATCTATTGACAGGATATACCGGGCTCGTCTCATTGGGGCAGGCGATGTTCTGGGGCTCGGCGGCCTACTGTGTTGCGATCCTGACCTCCCGGGGTATTGTGACAAATTTCTACCTGGTTGCAATTATCGGGCTCTTTACTGTTCTTGCCCTGAGTGCCTTTTTCGGAGTGCTGGCGCTTCGCGTAAAACGCCTCTACTTTATGATCGTAACCTTCGCTTTAGGTCATGTTGTCTGGTGCATAGCCATGTATCCAATGCAGAGGATAACGCTTGGCTATGATGGCATAAAGGACATTGCGCGCCCTCATCTGGGATTGTCCCTGTCTACAACGAGCAATGTAGGTTTTTATTATTTTGTACTGGTTGTTGCCGCCCTCTGTTTTACCTTTCTTTATCTCGTTTTCAAATCCCCTTTCGGTCATGCCATCGTTGGCATTCGCGACAATGAGCACCGGATGACCGCCCTCGGCTATAATACATTCCTGTACAAATACATCAGTTACCTGCTTTCGGCTGTTATTGCCGGCATCAGCGGTATGCTTTTTGCCTATTTTAACGGGTATGTCAATCCTTCAGAGTTGCATTGGCTCTGGTCGGGCGATGCCCTGATGATGATGTTTATCGGCGGTATCGGAAGCTTTTGGGGTCCTTTATGGGGTGCGCTGGCTTATACTGGATTGAGGTACTGGATTAGCAGCTACACTATGTACTGGTTTGGGATTGAAGGGATAATCTTTATCCTCGTTGTACTCTTTTTTCGCGGAGGCATAGCCGGTTTTGTAATGAACCTGGAAAGGAGGCTAAGTGGCAGAAGGGCTAAAGGTTGAGAACCTATCGAAGAACTTCGGGGCCTTAGAGGTGGTGAAAAACCTTTCCTTCAGCATCCCTTCTGAAGAGAGGCGGGTTGTTATTATCGGTCCGAACGGTGCGGGCAAAACCACGCTGTTTAACCTCATCAGCGGGGAGCTTCCCCCATCGAGTGGGAGCGTACTTTTGTTTGGCTACGATGTCACAAAGATGCCCTGTTATCGCCGTACCCATCTTGGTCTGGCCCGAACATTCCAGATAACTGATCTTTTCCCGTACTTCACGCTCATGGAGAATCTCTTACTTGCTCTGCAGGCCCATGACCCGTGTAAATACCAGGTGCTGCACCCGCTCACGAGGTACGGCCACCTTTACGAGAAAGCGGAGGGGTTGTTAAGGGAAATGAAACTCTGGGAGAAGAAGGATTTCCTCATCGGTGAGTTATCGCACGGAGAGACACGACTGGTAGAGATCCTGCTTGGCATAGCAGGGAGTCCCAAGATACTTCTCCTGGATGAACCGATGGCCGGACTCACCTGTTCTGAGTCAATCTGGCTTGGAGGTATCATTCAAAATCTCCTTAAAGACGTCACGCTCATTATTATTGAACACGACATGAGTATAGCCTTTGACCTCGCGGAACGCATGATCGTACTCCATCAGGGGGAAATAGTGGCTGATGGAAAACCTGAGGACATACGATCAAACCAGCGGTGCAGAGAGATATATTTAGGTACCTGTTATGAGTGATATACTTGTCGTTGATGATATACACACCTATTACAGTGAGAGCTACATCCTTCAAGGTCTTTCTCTCAAGATTCCCGCTGCAAAGGTTGTGGCCCTTGTTGGTCGTAACGGCATGGGCAAAACAACGACCATGCGGTCGATCATGGGGTTTACACCGCCCCGCCGCGGTAAAATATGGTTCAAAGACGAGGACATTACGAAACTCGAGGCACACGAAATTCCGCGGAGGGGATTAGGGCTGGTTCCGCAGGGGCGACGCATATTCCCATCGCTAAGCGTCAAGGAAAACCTCGATATAGCGGTCAGGCAATATGCTAAGAAATACGCCTGGAATATTAAGAGGGTGTTCTCTCTCTTCCCAGGGCTCCAGGAGAGGGTCAACAATAAAGGCAACCAGCTATCCGGTGGCGAACAGCAGATGCTGGCCATAGCACGGGCGCTTGTTTCGAATCCGGACCTGATCCTCATGGACGAGCCATCGGAAGGACTGGGCCCCATTATCATCCAGGAAGTTGCCGGCGTCATCCGGCAGCTTAAGCAGGAGGGCGTGTCGGTCCTGCTGGCAGAACAGAACTTGCCGCTTGCACTCGGTGTATCTGATTACGTGTATGTGATAAATAAGGGAATGATGGTTTTCGAAGGAACGCCGGAAGCGCTCCAGGCAAATTCCGATATTGAGCGGGAATATTTAGCTATTTAAGTGATGATAACGATTTGCGATTGCGGATTGCGGAATGATTTCGATTGCGGATGCTGCGGATTGAAAAGCGGTTTAAAGTGATAGCTTTATCCATGGACTGTGAACAAAATAATACAATGACTGAGAAAATAAATCTTAAAATCATTGCAATCCTCGGCATAAGTCACCTATGCATAGATATTACCGGCTCTGCCCTCCCTGCCATCATGCCCTTTCTCAAAAGCGCCCTCAATCTCAACTATACTGAGATCGGGGTAGTCATTATGATATCGAATGTGACCTCCTCTATTATCCAACCATGCTTCGGCTACATTTCTGACAGGGTGGAGATCAAGTGGTTGCTCCCCATCTCCGTGATTCTTACTTACAGCGGCTTTTCCCTGATAGGGCTTGCTCCTTCGTACAGCATACTGCTTGTCTTTGTGTTCCTCAATGGCCTGGGGGTGGCAATATACCATCCGGAGAGTTTCAAGATTACGCACTATTTTACCGGTACCCGAAAGGCGACAGGCATGTCGCTCTTCCAGGTAGGGGGCAACTTTGGTATGGCCTTCGGCCCTCTCCTCGTCACGTACGCAATGCAGTTAGCCAATCTTCCCGGGACACTCCTTTTCATCGTCCCCGGCATTGCAATCCTTTTTGTTGTGATGCTCTTTCATGGTCAGCTTACACTCCCTCTTAAGACCGAGAAGAAGGCGAAGGGTAAAGAATTTGCTGCTTCTCCTTCTGATCAAGGGGAGCGCCGCTGGCTTTCGATGTCGCTCCTCATCCTTGCAGTGTCAATGCGCTCCTGGGCACACATGGGGCTGATGACCTTCGCGCCTTTCTACTACATCACTATTTTGCAGGGGGACGCCATCACTGCTGGTAGACTGGTCTTTGCATTTCTGATTGGCGGGGCGCTGGGCACATTGACTGGTGGAGTCGTTGCAGACAAAGTGGGACACAAACATTTTTTCGGCCTTTCCATGCTGATCTCGATCCCGCTGCTGTTACTCTTTCTGCAGGTTTCCGGCATGTGGGTATTTATAGTTATTTTTCTCATCGGCTTTGTGCTGATCTCCAGTTTCTCCGTCACAGTCGTCATGGGGCAGAGGATACTGCATAACCGGCTGGGAATGGCCTCAGGGCTCATGCTCGGTTTTGTAATCGGCATGGGAGGGGTAGGCGCAGGGCTTCTTGGACGGATTGCCGATACATGGGGAATCCTGACCGTCATCAAACTGATATCCATCATGCCGGCTGTCGGGCTTATTCCACTTTTGATGATTTCCTACCCTGCAAAAAGACACGAAGAAGGTCTGCATGGTAGATAAGGAATTGATTATAAAGAATTAAGGAGGCCTTTTTATGAAGCGTGGTCCGGACATTAATATTACGATACCTGAAATGCTCAATCTTGCCACCTACTACCTGGAGGATAACGTGACCCAGGGCAGGGGGGAGAAGGTGGCTGTCTACTATCAGGACGAGAAGTATTCCTTCAACGATATGTGCACCCTTACAAACAAGGTAGGGAACGTGCTTAAAACGTTCGGGGTGGGATTCGAAGACCGTGTTTTGCTCATCCTGCAGGATTCGCCCGAATGGCTTGCGGGCTGGTATGCGACCATGAAGATAGGAGGGGTGGCAACCCATGCGTACACATACCTGCTCCCTTCTGATTACGACTACTTTCTCAACTATGTGAGACCGAAGGTGGTGATCGTGGACCAGACTACGCTGGAGCGAGTCAGGGAAGGCGCATGCAATTCGATCTTTCACAAGGCGATTCTCGTGGCTGGGGAAACGCTGCCGCAACTCGAAAAAGGAGAGTATGATCTGAAGTCGTTGGTTGATAAGGCCTCTCCTGTCCTTGAGACAGCGCCAACCACCAAAAATGATCTGGCTCTTTGGAATTTCTCAGGGGGAACGACAGGGAAGTCGAAAGGGGTGCCCCATATGCACCATGACGGCGTCGTTGGTTTTGAGTCCTTCCAGTACACTATCCGGTATACACCGGATGACATCGTATTCCGTGTCCCGAAACTCTTTTTCCATTATTCCCGTGACCTTGGCATGAACTGGCCCATCAGGGCAGGGGCGGCAGTCGCGCTCTCTCCGGAGCGCAGCACTGCAGAATCCGTGTTCCAGTGCCTGTTCAAGTATCGACCTACAGTGCTCCTCAACGTACCTACGATGATGAGGGCCATGCTCCAGAGTCCCCTCGCCAAAGGTGCGGATTTGAGCTTCCTCAGACTCTGCATCTCTTCAGGCGAGATCCTCTCTGCTCAACTTTATAAAGAGTTCACAGAGACCTTCGGCGTCGAGGTGCTCAATTCTGTCGGTTCTGCCGAGACCTATCTCGGCTATTTCATGGACTCACCAGGGCAGGTGGTGCCTGGCAGCTCAGGCAAGATCCAACCCCTTGTTGAGGCCAAGCTTGTTGACAATGAGGGTAACGAGGTGCCGCCAGGGGAGGCGGGCATGCTCTACATCCGCTCTGAAGCCTCCGGGACATACTATCACATGGAGCATGAGAAGACAAAAAAGACATTCGTCGGCCACGACTGGGTGAACACAAATGACCTGTTCCGTGTTGATGAAAATGACTATTTCTGGTACATGGGGAGGGCTGACGACCTGATCAAGGTAAGCGGTGTCTACGTCTCCCCACTTGAGATCGAGAAGTGCCTCGAGGAGCACCAGGCGTTAAGGGAGTGTGTGGTGCTGGGGGTTAAGGATACGGACGGCTTAACGAAAACGAAGGCCTTCATCGTGCTTAAAGAAGGGCTTGATCCGTCAGAGCGTATGGCCGAGGAACTCAAGGAGTATTGCAGGCAGAAAATGGCATCTTTCAAGGCACCCAGGTTCATTGAGTTTGTACCTGAGCTACCCAAGACAGGCCAGGGAAAGATAGATAAGCGGCAACTACTGGAACGCAACTCGTAAGAAGTAGATAAAGGAGGGCTTATGCGTTTACCACACTTCGAATACTTTGCACCCAAAACTGTCGAGGAGGCCTGCTTTCTGCTCGCCACGCATGCAGAAAAGGCTTTCCCGCTTGCAGGCGGCACGGATTTGCTCGTCAAGATGAAGCAGCGAAAAGTAGTACCCGGTTACGTGGTTAACCTTAAGGGAATCTCTGGTATGGATTACATAACATATGACGAAAAGGATGGCCTGCGGATTGGCGCCTTAGCCACTATTCAGTCTTTGAAGAACTCAATCGTCGTCAAGCGTCACTGCAAAATACTTGCCACTGCTGCCGGCGTGGAGAGCTCAGTTCAGATACGCAATGTTGCAACCATTGGGGGCAATATCGCCAACGCCTCTCCAGCAGCCGATGCCCCCCTCGCCTTGATTGTATCGGGGGCAAGCGTTGTGCTTGCAAAGGCTGATGGACAGAGAGAGATTCCCATGGAAGCGTTTTTCACTGGACCCGGTAAAACAGTGCGTGAGCCCGGTGAGATAATCCGGGAGATCCATGTTCCGCCTCTGCCGCCCCGCACCGGTTCGGCATATCTGAAGCACGCAATGCGTCGAACAGATATTGCGATTGTTTCTGCCGCCGTTGTGCTCACGCTCACCGGAGATGCCTGCAATGACATCAAAATAGGCCTTGGTTCTGTGGCGCCTACCGCCTTCAGGCCGCGAACAGCGGAAAGAATGCTTGCCGGCAAGAAAATAACAGACAGCTCTGCCGATGCAGCAGCCCGGGCTGCCGCAGAGGAGTCCCGCCCGATAGATGATATCCGGGGCTACGCTGAATATCGAGCGAAGAGGGTTTTTGATATCACGAAGCAGGCCATACTACAGGCTGTGCAGGACGCAAGATTAGGGGGTATTTGACATGAAACAGCAGATCCATCTGAGGGTGAACGGACAAGCCTATACATTCGACGTGGAGCCCTGGCAGACACTCCTTGAAGTGCTCAGGGATAACCTTAAACTAATCAAGACGAAAGAGGGTTGTGGCGTTGGGGAATGCGGCAGTTGTGCAATCATCATGAACAGGAAGGTCGTGAACTCATGCCTCGTGCTGGCAATTGATGCCGATGGTAAAGACATACTGACCGCCGAAGGTCTGGCCGAAGATGTGGAGTACCATCCTTTCAACGAGGCCCTGATCGGGCAGGGTTCGATGCGGGTCAGCTTCGAGCCGCCGGGGAGCAAGACACAACAAGAGTTCTTCACCTTCTGCCATGTTTGCCCGGGTCATTGTAGTGTCAAGGCAACCCTGGAGGACGGGAAAGTTGTCGATATAGTCCCGGACAGGGAGAGTGGACTGCCTAACGAGCTATGCCCTGTGAAAAAAGGGCGATTTTCCATCCCGGAGGTATTGAGCCATCCGGATCGCCTCAAGTATCCACAGAAAAGGGTAGGTTCTCGTGGCGAAGGCAAATGGGAACGGATCTCCTGGGATGAGGCGTTGGATACGATCGCCAGGAAACTCCTGTCACTGAGAGAGCAGTATGGTCCGGAAACGGTTGCCTTTGGGCTTGGAGAGCCAAAGGGGCTCGAGTTTGCCTTTGCGCAACGGCTTGCGAGTACCTTTGGCACGCCTAACGTAGTCACGCCGGGGTGGTGCTGCGGCATCCCCTCAGGCATGGCTTCAGTTCTCACGTACGGCTGGAACTGTGTGCCCGATGAGGAGCACCCCCCAGACCTGATGGTGCTTTGGGCTATAAACAACAACCATACCAGTGGAGGTATACGCAGAGAAACCTTTGAGAGGGCCATTGAGAGCGGCGCCAAGCTGGTTGTTGTAGACCCGAGAAAGATCGATACGGCATCCATAGCAAACCTGTGGGTCAGGCTGAGACCGGGAAGTGATGGTGCGCTAGCTATGGGCTTGCTCAAAATAATCGTTGAAGAACAGCTTTATGACAAAAAGTTTGTTGACCGGTGGTGTACCGGCTTTGACCTCTTGGAGGAAGAGTTGAAAACTTTCTCCATGAAGGAAGTCGAGGAGGTCACGTGGGTACCAGAGAAGACAGTCAGAGAGTTTGCCAAGCTCTATGCTACAACTAAACCGGCTTCCATCCAGTGGGGGAACGCATTGGACACTTCTGCGATTTCCTTCCCGGGTGCTAAAGCGGTCGCGATCTTACGGGCCATAACGGGTAATTTGAATATACCTGGTGGCGAGATGTTTCTGACACCCGCCCCATTTTTAAGACCGGGTAAATTCTTCTTGCTCAGCACGTTCCCACGGAATAGGGAGAAAGCGGTAGGCAAAGAATTCAAATTGGCCATCAGGTCTGCTTTTGTGCCTCCCCATGCCTTTGTGGACTCTGTTTTAGCGGGAGAACCTTACCGGATCAGGGCGGCCCTATTTTTACTCACAAACCCGATTTTGAGCTACCCCGATTCGAAAAAGACGTATGAAGCATTCATGAAACTGGAATTCACGGTTGTATCTGAACTCTTCATGACACCCACCGCCGCCCTCGCCGACATACTCCTTCCCGCGGCCTGGGGCATGGAGCACGAGGAGTTGGGCTACTGGCCGGGCTGGTACGAAGAGATCAGGGCTTATCCGAAGCTCGTAGACCCACCGGGTGAGGCGTGGGCAGACACCAAGTGGCTCAATGAGCTTGCAAAAAGGCTGGGACTTGGCGAATATTTCTGGGAAAGTGACGAGGAGGCCCTTGACGACATGCTCAAACCCAGCGGTTTTACATATAAAGATATGAAGCACAAGCGTGCGCTCCACTCCAAAAGGGACTATAAAAAACATGACTACAGAACCCCTTCTGGCAAGGTGGAGATATATTCCAAGGACGCAGTTGATTTTGGTTACAGTCCTTTGCCGTACTGGAAGGAAGTAAGTACTTTACCAAGGCTTTCGAGCGAGTACCCGCTACTCATGACAAATGCCAAAGAAGATGTTTACATGCTGACCGGGTATAAGCACGTTGCCTCCCTGCGCAACATGAAGCCGGAACCCATCGTTGAGATGCATCCGGAGACAGCCCATAGCTTGGGGCTTAAAGAGGGGGAAATGGTTTACATCGAGACGGGCAAGGGCAGGATAGTCCAGAGACTTGCCCTGGATGATGAGATAGACCCGCGCATCGTTGTGACCTCTTTCGGCTGGTGGTTTCCCGAACGGCGCGATACTATGTTCGACTGGGACAAGTCTAACATCAATGTCCTGACGCGAAGCGAGCCGCCATACGACCCTGGCATCGGTACTTCCGATCTGCGCGGTATCCCGTGTCGTGTGTATATGGTATAATGGGTTTTTGAGTTGGAGCAGAAGGAGTAGAAAAATCCGTTAGAGCTGAGACTGAATGCTTACGAGTAAGACAAATTGGTATTAGCAAATACGTTATAAGGAGAAACAGATGGCCCAAACATTGATACTCAAAGAACTCAGCCGCTATCCTATAGGGACCTGGGCGGATATCATATACAGGAATGCGCTCCTCCACCCGAACAGGTTGGCATTCGTATACGGACCTGAAAGGGTCAGTTTTTCCCAGTATAATGCCCGTGTGAATAGCCTCATCCATGCGCTTAAGTCTTTGGGGGTGAAGAAGGGGGACGGAATCGGCATCGTTTCCTGGAACTGTCTGGAGTATACGGACGTCTTTGGTGCAGCGATGAAGGGCGGTTTTATTGTATCACCCTTCAACCCCAGGATGCAGGCTGATGAACTCGACTACATTATCAACTATTCGGAGGTGAACACCCTCTTTGTGGGTCAAGAGCTGATAGAAGTTGTCGATCGGTTGCGACTGCGCCTGCCCAGAGTCAAGCATTACATCTCCCTTGAAGGGGAAGCCCCCGGAATGGTTGCCCATCAGAAACTGCTTGAGAGCTTCTCAAAGGAAGAACCTGGTGCTGACGTAGAAGAGGATGACCCCTTCATCATCTTCTATACTAGCGGGACGACCGGCGTGCCCCGCGGTGCGGTTTACACCCATTTCCGCAAGCTGGAGGAAGCCAGGACAAAGGTACTCACAATCGGGCTTGAGCCGGGGGACAAGCACATTATGATTCTGCCCCTCTTCCATATCGGCGGGTGGTCCCATTTCTGGGCTTTCTTTTATGTGGGGGCAAGCAACGTGATCATGCCTCAGAGGTCCTTTGACCCGGCGGCTACCCTGCAGGCAATCCAGGACGGGAAGGCATCGGATATCCATATCGTACCGACCCACCTCGTGGGGATACTCGCCCTGCCTAATGTGGAGGAGTATGACCTGACGAGCCTGAAGCGAATGTGGTATGCAGCCTCCCCTATGCCGGTACAGCTCCTTCGGGAAGGTATTGCCAGATTTGGGCCTATTTTTGCGCAGGGTTACGGGCAGTCTGAGTCAGGACCTGATATAACCATTCTTTCAAAAGAATCCCACCAAGTTCTGGAAAGGTCCCCTGAAGAGCAGAAGGTGCTCGCGTCCTGCGGGCAGCCATGCGTCTGGGTGCACGCAAGGATCGTAGATGAGGATAACAACGATGTGAAGCCCCATGAGGTGGGGGAGATAGTGGCACAGAGCAAATCGATCATGTTGGAATACTGGCATAAACCGGATTATACGCATGAGACGATTGTTGATGGATGGCTCCACACAGGGGACATGGGCTATTATGACGAGAAAGGCTTTATCTACATCATCGACAGAAAGAAAGATTTGGTCATCACAGGCGGGGAGAATGTCTACCCCCGTGAAGTGGAAGAGATCCTTTATCGCCACCCCGCAGTGCTTGAGGCTGCTGTAATCGGCGTCCCCGATGAGAAATGGGTGGAACGGGTCCATGCCGTGATTGTGTTGAAAGAGGAGCACACGGCTACCAGCGATGAGATCATCAACTTCTGCAAGCAGCACCTTGCAAGGTACAAGGCGCCCAGGTCAGTGGATTTCGTCACAGTCCTGCCCAAGAACCCCCAGGGGAAGATCTTAAAACGGGAGATACGGGAAAAATACTCCCAGGGGATTAAGAGAAAAGTATAGACCTATATTAATTTCGGCTTAATATCAAAATAAAGGGCTTTTTTATCTCCACAATATCTCCTCAATGAT
>CAZDXZ010000019.1:0-24219 GCA_964509615.1 uncultured Dehalococcoidales bacterium | reverse complement strand
GGGGCGTATATTTGGCCTCGGCTAAATGCTATAATGCCCGTAGTCGGACTGCTACGGATGTTGCTCGATGAAGGATAATAATAGCCTTAAGACCAGGGTCGCCGAGCTCAGGGACAGGCTCAATTACCACAATCACCGCTACTATGTCATGGACGATCCTGAGGTAAGCGACGCGGAATACGACGGGCTCATGATCGAACTGAAAAAGCTCGAGCAGGATCATCCGGAGCTCATCACACCCGACTCGCCCACGCAGCGCGTGGGGGCGCAGCCGGTTGCCGCCTTCGGCATCGTGAATCACCCGCGTCCCCTGCTCAGCCTGGCCAATGCCTTCTCGGACGAGGACCTGGACGCCTGGTATAAGCGGCTGACCGGTCTGGTCCCCGATCAGAAGATCGATTTCGTCTGCGAACTCAAGATCGACGGCCTGGCCGTGGCGCTTACCTACCAGGACCGTGTCTTCATCGTGGGCGCCACGCGCGGCAACGGCTACCAGGGCGAAAACATCACGCAGAACCTCAAGACCATCAGGAGCATCCCGCTCTCCGTCGGTCCTAAAGCGCCTAAGCGTTTCGAGGTCAGAGGTGAAGCCTACCTGCCCAGGGAAGGGCTCAAGAAGATCAACGAGGAGCGGACGGCGGAGAAGCTCCCGTTGTTCGCCAATCCACGCAACGCCGCGGCCGGCTCGGTCCGGCAGCTCGACCCCCGCGTCACCGCCAAACGCCCGCTCGACATTTTCGTCTACCAGCTCGGCTGGGCCGAAGATGGCCAGCTTCCGGCCACCCACTGGGAGACCATGCAATACCTCAAGGCGCTGGGATTCAAGATCAACAACAACATAACGCGCTGCAAGGACCTGGACGCGGTCAAGGCCTTCTGCCGCGACTGGGGAGGGCGGCGAGAGGATCTGCCCTACGACGTGGACGGCGTTGTAATAAAGGTGAACTCCATCTCTCTGCAGGACGAGCTGGGGTCCGTGGGTCACGATCCGCGCTGGGCCATCGCCTTCAAATACCCGGCCGTGCAGGGTACCACGCGGCTGATCGGCATCGGCATCAACGTGGGAAGGACCGGCAGCCTTAATCCCTATGCCATACTCGAGCCCGTCAGCATAGGCGGCGTCACCATCAAGCAGGCCACGCTGCACAATGAGGAGGATATACACCGCAAGGACCTGCGCATCGGCGACTGGGTGCTGGTGCAGCGGGCGGGCGAGGTTATACCGGAGATCGTCGAGCCCATCATCTCCCGCCGCACGGGTAAAGAAGAAATGTTCCACATGCCGTCGGCCTGCCCGGTCTGCGGCGCTGAGGTGATCAAGCCGGAAGGGGAAGCGATGCACCGCTGTACCAATACCGCCTGCCCGGCGCAGGCGCTGGAGGCTATAAAGCACTTCGCGAGCAAGGGCGCCATGGACATCGACGGCATGGGTGAAAAGCTGTGCACCACGCTTTTCGAGCAGGGACTGGTCAAAGACTCGGGAGACCTGTATTACGTGAGCAAGGAACAGCTGATGAATTTGGAGAGGATGGGAGAGAAGAGCGCCGCCAGGGTGCTGGCCTCCCTGGATGCCGGCAAGCAGCGCCCGCTGGCGCAGCTCTATTTCGCGCTGGGCATACCCAACGTGGGTGAGGAGACGGCCGCCATACTGGCCCGACAGTACAGCAACATAGATCGACTATCTAATGCCGGGGCTGATGAGCTGATGAATATACCCTCCATCGGCCCCAAGATCTCCGATGGCATACTGGCCTTCTTCCGCCAGCCCCAGAACGTGCAAATCATCCAGAAGCTGCGCAAAGCCGGTGTGGTCATGGAGGCCGCGGAGCAGCCGGCCGGGGAGCAGCCCCTCTCCGGCATGGAGTTCGTCATTACGGGCAAGCTTGAGCTGTCCGGACGCCAGGAGATCGAGGCGCGCATCAGGTCCCTGGGAGGAAAGGCCGCCTCGGACGTCACCAGGCGGACGAACTACGTCGTGGCGGGGAGCGATCCCGGCTCCAAGCTGGCGCGCGCACAGTCGCTGGGCATAAAGATATTAAACGAGAAGGAGTTTCTGGCATTGCTGGAAAGCCACGACAGCGGCCAAACGAAGCAGGCCAAGCTGCTATGAAGATCATCATGGGCCTGGGCAACCCCGGCAGGCAGTACCAGCATAACCGGCACAACGTCGGCTTCCATTGCATCGACCGCCTGGCCGAGAGGCATTCCATTAAAATCAAGACCAGGCTCTGCCAGTCCCAGACAGGCACGGGACAGATTGAGGGCGAGGAGGTCGTGCTGGCCAGACCGTCAACCTTCGTAAACCTGAGTGGAAACGCCGCGTCCGGATTGCTCAAGCGTTTCGGCTGCAGCCCGCAGGACCTGATCGTAATACACGACGATCTCGACCTGCCCACCGGGCGCATCCGTGTCAGGCTGGGCGGTGGGTCGGGCGGCCACCGGGGAATAAAGTCGATCATCCATGAGATCGACAGCCGGGATTTCAACCGCGTGCGCATCGGCATCTCCCGTCCCTTCGCCAACCGCTCCGACGACAACTACGAAAACGAGATCGTCGACTACGTGCTGGGCGACTTCGACCACAAGGAGAACGAGCTTATCCAGCCCGCGCTGGACCTGGCCTGCGACGCTGCCGCCGCCATACTGGCGGAAGGCATCGTATCAGCCATGAATAAATTCAACCGCCGCAAGTAGAATTTCCTGCTATTTTGTATTGCCCATATTTAAAAACGGGTGATATAATGACACGGCTTTAAAAAGAGGCCGAATTTCCCCTCGAATTTAATCAGGTGGCAGAAGTATGAGAATAAACAACATCAACGCGCGCGAAATAATCGATTCCAGAGGCAATCCCACAATTGAGGTGGAAGTGTCCCTCGATAACGGGATATCGGGAAAGGCGTCTGTCCCATCGGGCGCCAGCACCGGCAAATATGAGGCCCTCGAACTTCGCGATGGAGACAGGAAGCGCTTCGGCGGCCTAGGCGTGCTCAAGGCCGTGGAGAACGTGAATACCATCATCCGTAAGGCGGCGGTGGGACAGGATGCTTCACAGCAGGAAAAACTGGACAACCTGCTTATCGGCCTGGACGGCACACCGGACAAGTCCAGGCTGGGCGCCAACGCCATGCTGGGCGTATCGCTGGCTGCGGCGCATGCCTCGGCCAACTGCGCCGGCCTGCCGCTCTATAAATATATCGGCGGCGAAAAGGCCGTCACACTGCCGGTACCCATGATGAACATACTCAACGGGGGCAAGCACGCCGAGAACTCGACCGACCTGCAGGAGTTCATGGTCATGCCCACCGGCGCCGCCGGCTTCTCTGCCGCCATGCAGATGGGCTGCGAGGTCTATCATTCCCTGAAGAAGGTGCTGCAGAAGAAGAATTACAACACCAACGTCGGCGACGAGGGCGGGTTCGCCCCTTCGCTCTCCTCCAACAGTGAGGCCGTCGAGGTGATACTGGCAGCCATCGAACTGGCCGGCTACAGGCCGGGAAAGGACTGCCACATAGCCCTGGACCCCGCGGCCAGCAGCTTCTATAAAGACGGCAAATACATACTGGAACGCGAGGGCAGGTCGCTGGACAGCGCTCAGATGGTGGATTTCTATGCCGACTGGGTGTCGAAGTATCCCATCATCAGCATCGAGGACGGCCTGGATGAGGACGACTGGGACGGCTGGATACTGCTCAACAAAAAGCTGGGCGGCAAGGTCCAGCTGGTCGGCGACGACCTCTACACCACCAACGTCAAACGCATCAAGGACGGCATCGCAAAGAAGGCGTCCAACTCGGTCCTGATCAAGCTCAACCAGATTGGCACGCTGACCGAGACACTGGGCGCCATCGATATGGCCCGCAAGGCCGGCTGGACCGCGGTCATTAGCCACCGCTCCGGAGAGACGGAGGACACCACCATCGCCGACCTGGCGGTTGCCGTGAATTCGGGACAGATCAAGACCGGCGCTCCCTGCCGCAGCGAAAGGGTGGCCAAGTACAACAGGCTGCTTAAGATCGAAACCGAACTGGGCAAAAAGGCCCGCTATCCGGGCCGCAGCGCACTTCTGATTTAGGAGGACAGTATTTCATGGAGCTGTTCAAGGGCATCAACCAGATCAAACTCCCGCTTCTCAAGGTCGGCCCGGAGAACGTCAACGTCTACATTGTCGAGGGGACCGAGGGCAACCTCATGATCGACACAGGCTGGAACACACCCGAGGCCTTCAACACCCTGGCCCAGGAGATGAAGAACAGCGGCTTCGCCATGAAGGATATCACCGACATCGTCATCACGCATTTTCACCCCGATCACATCGGGCTGGCGGGGAAAATCCAGGAGCTTACCGGGGCCAAAGTCTCGCTCAGCGAGATAGAGGGCAACCTGCTTGACTCGCGCTACTTTCACTCGGACAACCTGCTGTCCGAGCTCTCCGCCTTTCTGACGTCCAACGGCGTGCCCGACTGGGAGCTCAAGATGCTCTCGGAGGCATCCTTCAATATCCGCAGCTACGTCTCGCCCTTCAAGGCCACGAAGCTGCTCAAGAACGGCGACACCGTGTCTATGCCGCCCTACGAGTTCCAGGTCATCGCCGCGCCCGGCCACTCCCCCGGCCACATCTGCCTCTACGAGCCGAATAAAAAATATTTCTTCTGCGGCGACCATGTGCTGCCCGAGGTTGTCCCCAATGTTAGCTACCACCCCCAGTCCGGTGAAAATCCCCTCGGTGATTATGTAAAGTCTCTGGAGTCGCTATCGGAGCTGGAGACCCGTTTCATCTTCCCCGGCCACGGTTCCGTGTTCAGCGGCCTTGCCCCCATGATCGACGATATCATGCGCTTCCACCGCGACAGGATGATCAGGATACAGCGGGCGATGGGAGTCGAGACCAAGAACGCCTATGATGTCGCTAAATCCATACCCTGGGTTGTCAACGGCGAGGAAACGGCCTACGATAAATTAGAGCCGATAGACAGGAGGCTGGCGGTGCTGGAGGCGCTGGCGCACCTTCAATACATGGTGGCGGAGGGCAAGGGCAAGAAAATGTCGGAGAACGCAAAGACCATTTACTTTTCCGGTGAATGACCAATGAATAATCAACTTCTGCGTAAAATTCAGTCGCTTAACCTGAAGTACAGCGATGCGCCGCAGCCCGGCCTGCTAATCGCCATGCCCAACCCGAACGCGGGGCGCGAGTACACGATAGAGATTGTTGCTCCCGAGTTCACAGCGCTCTGCCCCATCAACGAGGGGCAGCCCGATTTCGCCACCATCACCATCAGGTATGTGCCGGACAAGTCGATTATCGAGTTCAAATCGCTCAAGCTCTACCTGACCAGCTACCGCACCGTTAAAACCTTCTACGAGGAATCGACCAACCGCATTCTGGATGACATGGTTAGGGCGCTCAAGCCCAGAAGCATGGAGGTCATCAGCGAGTGGAATATCCGCGGCGGCATGTCGAACAGGATCACCACCGCCTACCATAAGGGCAAAACAAGTAAAGGAGGTTGAACAATGGCATATAAAATAGGTATCAACGGATTCGGCCGCATAGGCCGTCTCGTCTTCCGGGCTGTCAACCAGCATTACGGCGACAAGCTCGAAATAGCCGCCATAAACGACCTGACGGATGCTAAGACCAACGCGCATTTGCTCAAATACGACAGCACGTACGGCATCTACCCGGGCAAGGTGGAGGCGGCCGCCGACGCCATAATCGTGGATGGCGAGAAAACAAAGGTCATTGCGGAACGGGACCCCTCCAAAATCCCCTGGAAGGACCTGGGCGCGCAGATCGTGATTGAATCGACCGGCCTTTTCACCGATGCCACCAAGGCGGCCGCGCACCTGCAGGGTGGCGCCAAAAAGGTGATTATCTCGGCGCCGGCCACCAACGAGGACATCACCATCGTGATGGGCGTGAACGACGAAAAATACGTTGCCTCCAAACACAACATCATCTCCAACGCCTCGTGCACCACCAACTGCATCGCCCCTGTAATAAAGGTTGTCAACGATAAATTCGGAATAACAAAGGGGCTGCTTACAACCATACACGCTTACACCAACGACCAGCGTCTGCTTGACATGTACCACAAGGACCTGCGCAGGGCCAGGTCGGCAGCCCTCAATATCGTCCCCACCACCACGGGAGCCGCCAAGGCGGTGGCGCTGGTTATCCCCGAGCTCAAGGGCAAGCTGCACGGCATATCGCTGCGCGTGCCCGTCCCCACCGTCTCTCTGTGCGACCTGGTGTGCGACCTCAACCAGGAGGTCACGGTGGAGCAGCTCAACAGCGCTTTCCAGGATGCGGCAGCAGGCAAGCTCAAGGGCATACTGGAATACTGCACCGAACCGCTGGTGAGCACCGATTTCAGGGGCAACCAGAACAGCTCCATCCTGGACTCCCTGCAGACCATGGTCATAGGCGGCAATATGGTCAAAGTCATCGCCTGGTACGACAACGAGTGGGGCTACAGCTGCCGCATGGCGGACCTGGCCATCATGCTCTTCGACAAGGGGCTGTAATAAAAACACAGATTCAGATTCAGATTTAGATTCAGATTTAGATTCAGGTCGGATTAAGTGTATGCCGGAAGAGCATATTCAGGGAAATAACACCTGCACATCGCCGTCTGCGGGCGCAGCCAATGCCTACGAAAAGCACTGGTTCTGCGTCTCGCTCTCCACCGACGGCAGGGTCACCATGCAGGACGCCGACTCGCCCGAATGCTTCCTGGACAACCTGAAGACTTCGTTGCTGGCCTGGGTGGACTACCGAACATCCGACTATGAGAAGGACGTGCGCAGCGGCGCCGTTGCGCTGGGATTTTCACAGCAGCTGGTCGATGCGCTGGCCGGCAATCCGCGTCTTCTTTACGAGGACTACTCATCTGAGATGGGCGTCAAGCTGTCTTCGATTCAGATACGCGTCAACGACGGTATAGATGTGCAGAACCTGACGACCCTGCTATTGCTGCGCAGGAACTTCATCCTGACCATCCATCCCATCCTGGTCGACCGCCGCTTCATCCGCCTGCGCAGATATTCGGAGACCGTCTTCAAGAAGGTCCCGCTGGATATCTGCGCTGAGGACAAGCTGACCACGCTTCTCATACGCATCATCGACCAGAACAACGACCGCAATTTCGAACACCTCAGGCAGATAGAGGGACGCGGCGACGACCTCAACCGCAGCCTGATGGACCCCCAGACGCCGCGTACGCTACTGGGCCCGCAGATCTATAACATGAAACACGCGCTGATCACATACCTGGACGCGTTGTGGGAGACGGTAGACGTGCTGCACGACCTGCGCTACGGTGACGCCGACCTGCTAACCAACGACAACGCGCTGCTCAACAGGCTGGGCTACCTGGCGGACGACGTCAGCCGTCAGATCGGCCTGGCGGAGCATATGTCCGACGTGCTGGCCTCCGGCCTGGAGGTGCTGCAGTCTATCTACAACAACCAGTTGCAGGCCATGAACAACCGGATGGCGCTGCTGATGACCTACCTGACCGTGCTGGGCACGGCGGTGCTGGTGCCCAATACCCTGGCCACCATATTCGGCAACTCCGCTTTTAACATGGGGCCGGACGATATCGGCTGGTACGCCGCCCTTCTGATCATATCTACCGTTGTGGCGACGATACTGACCTTCGTCTGGGTGAAGAGGTCGGGTTTTATACCCAAGAAAATGGACTGACTTTAAACTGTGCCGGCCAGCCCTGTCAGCCTTTCGCTTATCTTCCACAATCTCGCGGCCGTCTCTTTATCATAGCTTGCGGCCGACGATTTAGACTCCGTGCCCTTTACATTAACCTTCGATACCTTCAGGTGCTGTTTCGTTTCGAAATAGCGCCCGGTCAGACCCTCGATACTCGATGAACAGGCCAGGTGCAGCGGCAGCACTGCGCCCTGTTCCGGACCCTTCATAAGGGCATGGAAAAAGGCGTTGATCGTCCTGCTCGACTGCGACCAGATGCCGGAGCTGCAGGCGCCCGGGCAGACACAGTTGACCGTTATGCCGCTCCCCTCCAACCTTCCGGCCAGCTCGTAGGTGAACAGGACCACGGCCAGTTTCGACCTGGCATAGGACGATTCCCGCCCGAAGGACTTCTCCCCTTGCAGGTTGTCGAAATCCAGCCGGACGGTCTTGTGCAGCGAGGTGGTCAGGTTGACTATGCGGGAGGGCGCACCTTTTTTAAGGGCGTCCAGCAGCAGGTTGGTCAGCAGGAAGTAAGCCAGATAGTCGACGGCAAAGGTCATCTCAATGCCGTCCTGCGTCAGCACCCTTTTCCCCATTATGATCCCGGCGTTATTGACCAGCAGGTGCAGCTTGCCGTGCTCCCGCATGAAATTATCCGCCAGCGCCCTCACCTGTTTCTGGACCGACAGGTCGGCCAGCAGCAGGTGTATGTCATCATTACCAGACTGCCGCCGGATATAATCCTGCGCAGCGCTCCCCCTGCCCGGGTCCCTGCAGACCATAAACACTTTCGCGCCGCGCCAAGCCAGTCCCAGCGCGATCTCCCGGCCTATGCCCGAGCTGGCGCCGGTGACCATACAATATCTGTTTTCCAGCATAGCCTCCCCAACTTGTTTGTCATTTTTCATCCCGTGCCCTCCCTGTTAAACACATCAGCGTTTTCAATCACTGAACTGACACAACTTTCTCCAGCCGTCGTATGACCTCGTCGATATGCTGCCCTGACTGATTGACCATCACGATGGCGTCATTGGGACAGGCCTCCACGCAGTTGCCGCAGCCCAGGCAGCCGTCCCCGATAACGGAGAGGCCGTCCTCCAGCCTGATGTTTTTTATAAAGCATGTATCGACGCAGGTGCCACAGCCCTGGCAATTTTCGGTCACGCGCACGCTGATGCCCGGCATGCGCGAAATCTTGGACCTGATGCGCGGGGCTATGTTGGGCGTAAAACGCCACAGGCAGCAGCACGGGCAGCAGTTGCAGATGGTGAGCAGCCGGTCGCCTGACTTGAGTCCCAGCCAGACCGTGTCCAGTTTATTCTTGCCCACCAGGTGGAAAAGCCCGGCCTCACGGCATTTTGTGGCATGCGCATGCGCCTCTTCCCTTGAAACCAGCCTGCCCATCTCAGGATTTATGTCAAGTACTGCTTTTCCCAGAAAAAGGCAGCCCAGCGTCTGCGGATAATCGCGGCAGTTAGAGCTCTCGCGGCAGATGCAGAAATTCATGATCCAGTGGTACTGCGCCCGGTCGATGAAATGGTGGACTACCTGCGAGGGGAGCATCGTCTGTGCCGGCTGCTCTATCTCCCTGCCCACGCTTATCACCCTTTCCCTGGGGAGGTATACGATCTCGTCTCCCTCGAAAAGCCAGCGGTCCAGCAGCCTCCCCAGCACAGGCGCCCTGGTCAGACCGGCCAGTGCGAATCGCGCCGGGAAACCCTTCTCTATCAACTTCACAAACCACATCGGTGTCGACATCGTCAGCCTGCCTTCTTTTTACATTGTGCTCCGGATGTTCCGCGCGGTCCGGGCTGTCCCGCAAAGACCGCCGTCCGACCACTCAATTATATCTGATTAAGGGATGATCCGGGGGCAAATAAACTTTCTATAAAATTGTACGTTTAATATAATAGACGCCAGGTAAACGAGGTAACCTGGTGTTAGTAGAAGAACAATTAGTACAGAGGGCCGTAAATGGAGACAGAGAAGCATTTACGCAAATATATGATCTGCATTTCGACAAGATCTACAGGTACATATACGTTAAAGTGCGCAGCCAGCCCGAAGCCGAGGACCTGACGCAGGATGTATTTATTAAAGCTTACGAGGGAATCAAGAACTACAAGTGGAGGGACCTTCCCTTCACAGCCTGGTTGTTCAGGATCGCGCACAACCGGGTCATCGACCACGTCAGGAAGACTTCCAAAGAGAAGAAGGCCAGCCTGGATGAGGCGGGCGCCATCCCCTCAGGCGATCCGGTTTCTATGACGGAAATGAATTTTGAGATATATCAGTTGAAGGATGCACTGCAGCACTTGCCCGATGCACAGCGCGAGGTTGCGACCATGCGCTTCATCTCCGAGCTGTCCATTTCGGAGGTCGCCGGGGCGCTGGGCAAAAGCGAAGGCACGGTCAAGGCGCTGCAGTTCAATGCCATCGCTTCGCTGAGAAAACTGCTCTACGGTAAGATAAATGGCTATTAGGATAGAAGAGGCTTTCAACGACTGCTTCGAACGGCTCACCTACGGGGAGAGCCTGGATAGCTGCCTGCGCAGTTATCCCCAGTATGCCGCAGAGCTGGATATGATGCTGCGGGTAGCCTACGACGTCAAGCGCAGGGCCTATCCCATACAGCCCAGGCCTGAATTCAAGTACTGGTCCCGCGTGAGATTGCAGGGCGTCCAGGACTACATGAGCAAACATGCCGCCCCGGAGAAATCGAGCTCGTTCAATCTCCGCAGGAACCTGGCCATCTCCATGGCCGGCCTGCTGGTGCTGGTGATCGCATCGAGCGGCACCGCAGCAGCGTCGAATGACGCGCTGCCCGACCAGCCGCTGTACGGCGTCAAGATGGCCGTTGAACAGGCCCAGGTATCCCTGGCCACATCGGACATCGACAAAGCCGAGATATATGCCAGGCTGGCCGAGAAGAGGGCGCACGAAATAGAGGCCATGGCGCGTCAGGGCAAGTCAGAGTATCTGGTAACCACTTCGGCTAAAATGGACTATCAACTGGAGCAGGCCGAGACCTATATCAACAGGTTCCAGGTGGCCAATGCCATCCCCGCCGAGCCCACGACCGAAGGCGCCGCCGCCACAACGACTTCTGAAGATACGTCCAGCCAGCCGACGCAGACGGCGCCCGAGCCCACCACGCAGACGGCCCCCTACACGGTGCCCAATACCCAGAAGCCGGAGGTCCCGCCGGCCGGCACAACAACCACGGACACAACCGGCCAGCCGTCCTGGATCAAGCCGGTTCCATCCAACACCCTGGTTAAACCCACCACGACCGAGGACAACAGCGGCACGGGTAAAACGGCTGTCAACCAGCCGGTGCCCGCTTCCCGCGCCATAGCCAACGTCAGCAAGGCCAAAACAGCCTTGAACTCGAGCACGGCCAAGAGCCTGGCCACGCTGCAGGATGCGCTGGACAAGGCGCCGGAATCGGCCAAACCGGCCATTATCAAGGCCATCGAACACGTTAAAAAAGCCAACGAATGGTCGCAGAAGAATACCACCGGCAACCAGGACAATAAGCCTCAAGTATTCCCGCAAAAGCCCAGGTATGTACCGCCCACAACCAACAAACCTACCGGCGCCAACACCAATATAAATACTAATACCGGCACCGATAAGACCGGCGGTACCAACACCGGCTCAAGCATCTATTTCAACAGATATACCGGTACCACAAACACAGGCAGCACCAATACCGGCACCAGTACAGGCGCCAATACCAATTCCAGCACCGGTGCCACCACAGACACGGTCAAGCCGACAACCATACTGACCGATACGCAGAAGCTGGCGCCGTCGACTTCGATAACGACCAAGACTTACGGCGACAACTCCACACAGTCGACAATAAAATAACCTCGAAGTCCGCAACCATAATTCTGTTCAAGCGTTAATATGTTCAGGGAGGATAAAATGAACCGATTAGCAAAATTCGCACTGCTGCTGGCGCTTGTTGCCGCGCTGGTTGTCCCGGTAGCCTGCGCGCAGAAAAGCGCCAACGATGAAAGTATCAAATGGTCCACGGGCAGCACGCCGGCTCCGGCGCCGATGGCGCCCGCGCCGTCCTTTCTGTCAAGGTCATCGGAAACAGCGTCCTATGATAATGACGCCGGGTCGGCAGGCGGCCTGAACGGCGCCGAGATTGACCGCAAAATAGTCAGGACGGGCAACATGTCCATGGAGGTCGACGATATCGTCAAGGCGCAGGCCGAGATCTCCGATATGGCCGTCCAGTACGATGGATACATAGTCACCTCCAACCTGGTCGCCGATAAAGAACACCCCCGCGGCTTCATCTCATTCAGGGTGCCGGCCGGAAAATTCAATGATGCCATGGCCAAATTGCGCCTGCTGGCGGTCAAGGTGACCAACGAGAACACCAGCAGCCAGGATGTGACCGAGCAGTACATGGATTTAAAGGCGCAGCTGGGCAACTACGAAGCCACCGAGGCCCAGTACCTGGAGTTGCTCAAGAAGGCCGACAATGTTAAGGACATGCTGGAAGTGCAGCGTGAGCTTTCCAACGTCAGGGGCCAGATCGAGAGGATCAAGGGCCGCATGCAGTACCTGGAGAGGACATCCGACACGTCCCTCATCGAGGTCAGCCTGACCAAAACCAGCCCCATCGGCCAGAGCACCTGGGATGTCGGCGGCGTTTTCAAGGGCGCCGTGGACGGATTAATCGCCTTCGGCAAGGTGCTGCTCAGCATCTTGATCTGGGTCCTGGTATTCTCACCGGTCTGGATCATAGTGCTGGTAATCATCTTCATCGTCAGGCGCAGAAAGAAGGCCAAAAGCGGCGCCGCGGCAGCCAAGTAAACCATCGCGTGGTGATATAATAAAGGGCAGCGCCCGAAAGGCTGCCCTTTATTTATTCATATGGACTATACGGTATACGAAGATACGCCGCGTAGCGATATCTGGATGCGGCTTATCTGTTTTCTGCCCGCCCTGATCCTGCTGGCCGCGGCCGCCCTCGTGCCGGCCGAAGAGCCGTGGGTTCCCGCTTTACTGGTGCTGGTGGCCGTAACAGCCGGTATATTCCCCTTTATGCTTGTGCCTGTCCGGCTGAGCATTTTGAACTCCGCCATCCGCATCGGGTTCCGCCTGCCGTTTTCATTCCGCATCCCCTTCAGCACGGTTGTCACACTGCGGCCTTCGCGCTGGTCGACCGTCGGCGTCAACCTGCCCTCCAACCTCTCGCAGAGGAACGCGGTCGAGATAGTGCGAAAAAAGCGCCTGGCGGTCGCCATAACCCCGTCGGACAGGGAGGCCTTTTTAGCAGGCTTCGACAAGGCTTTCAAAGAGTGGAAGACATACGAGGGGAGGGGACAGTGAAACCCCTTGAGTGGGCGGGTGGCAGGTTGATTCTGCTCGACCAGACGGCGCTACCGCAGGGAGAGATATATCTCGAGATCTCCGACTACAGGGTGGCTGTTAATGCCATAAAGACCCTGCAGGTGCGGGGCGCGCCGGCCATCGGCATCGCCGCAGGATACGGCATTGTGCTGGGAGCGCAGTCGCTCAGGACGCGGTCGTTAAAAACTTTTCAAAGGGAGATGGAGCGTATACTGGATGATTTCGCAGCCTCCCGGCCCACGGCGGTCAACCTGTTTTGGACCATCGACAGGATGAGGCGGGCGCTTTCCAGGACGGCCTCGCCGGCGGAAGCGGTCAAATTACTGGAAAGGGAAGCGAAGCTCATACACAGGCAGGAGTCCGCCGCCATGGCCGGGCTGAGCCGGATGGGGTCTGCGCTCATAGGCAAAAACTTCACGGTGCTCACACACTGCAACACGGGACAGCTGGCCACCGGCGTGGAATACGGCACGGCGCTGGGCGTGATCAAATATGCGGCCGAGCAGGGGAAAAACTTCTCGGTTTACGCCGATGAGACGCGTCCCCTGCTGCAGGGCGCCCGGCTCACCACCTGGGAGCTGCAGAGGCTGAAAATACCTGTCACGCTCATAACCGACGGCATGGCCGGCCATTTCATGCGGCGGGGAAAAATAGACTGCGTTATGGTGGGCGCCGACCGCATCGCCGCCAACGGCGATACAGCCAACAAGATCGGCACCTACTCCGTCGCGGTGCTGGCCGGGGAAAATGGCATCCCCTTCTACGTGGCGGCGCCCTTCAGCAGCATCGATATGTCCCTGGTTTCGGGGGAAGGCATACCCATCGAGGAGCGGGGCATGCAAGAGGTGCTGAAGTTCAACGGGCGGAGCATCGCCCCGCGTAGAGTCCGGGCGGCCAACCCGGCTTTCGACGTTACCCCGCATAGATATATAACGGCCATCGTGACCGAAAAAGGCATCGTCAGGCCGCCCTATAAACGCAATCTTAAATCCACTTTGCAGGAGGTCCGGTAATGCAGGAAGCCAGGGTAGGTATCATCGGGGGCAGCGGCCTCTATCACCTGGATGGCATGACACATATGAAGGAGGTGCGCATCCCCACGCCTTTCGGCGATCCCAGCGACGCCATAACGCTGGGCAATATCGAGGGGGTCCATGCGGCCTTCCTGCCGCGCCACGGCGTCGGGCACAGGATAAGCCCGTCCGAGCTGCCCTTCAGGGCCAACATCTATGCCCTCAAGTCGCTGGGCGTGGAATACATCATCGCCATCTCCACTGTGGGCAGCCTCAAGGAGAAGATCAAACCGATGGATATCGTCATACCGGACCAGATCATCGACCGCACCTTCCTGCGGACGGATACCTTCTTCGGCAACGGCATAGTGGGGCATGTGGCCTTCGCCGACCCGTACTGCCCGCACCTGAGCGATGTGCTGTATGACTCGGCCCACCGCAACGATATACGCGTCCACGACGGCGGCACCGTCATAGTCATGGAGGGTCCGCAGTTCTCCACGCGGGCCGAATCCGAGCTCTACCGGTCATGGGGCGCGGACGTCATACTGATGACGGCGCTGCCCGAGGCCAAGCTGGCCAGGGAGGCCGAGATCTGCTACGGCATGATGGCCATCGTTACGGACTATGATTGCTGGAATGAACTGAGCGAGACCGTCTCCGCCGATATGGTCGTTTCCAACCTGAAGAAGAGCCTGCAGATGGCTAAAAAGGTGCTGCGCCACGCCATTGTCAATCTGCCGCAGCAAAGGGAATGCAGTTGCGGGCATGCGCTGGAAAATGCCATAATTACTGCCCCCGAACTGATACCGGAGAAAGCCAGGAAAGACCTCGATATTATCATCGGGAAATACGTTAAATAGGGGAATACTATATCCGTGCTCGAATTCAACTGCGCCGCCACCATCATCGGCGGCATGCCGGACAAAGATGCCGCTGTTGCCTGCGCCGGTATCAGTAAACACCTGGTCGACCTGCCGGCCTGGCCCCAGCTGCCTTTGCGCTCGAACCTGGAGAATATGTACGTCCAGTACAGCCAGGGCTTTCCCGGCATCGTAGTGGACGGCCAGAAGCTGCACGTTGACCACGGCACGAATATGGACCACGGTATGGAGCATCTTTATTATGACTGGACCGAGAATAAGTCGAACGGCTATGTCATCGATAAGGAGCATGCGTCCGGCCTTCACTACCTGGCATCCCATACCTCCGCAGCGCTGCCGGTCCTCAAGGGTCAGATCACCGGTCCCATAAGCTGGGGGTTGTGCGTCACCGATGACTCGGGCAGGGGCATAATTTACGATGAGACGCTGGCCGACGCGGTCAGCAGGTTCCTCAAGCTGAAGGCGTCCTGGCTGGAGCACTTTATGCGCTCCTTCTCCAGAAAGACGGTCGTCTTCCTGGATGAGCCCTATCTGGCTTCGCTGGGATCGGCCTTCGTGGCTCTGCCCAACGGGCAGATCAAGGAGCATCTGAGCGAGGTCCTCAGCGGCATCCAAGGCATCAAGGGCATTCACTGCTGCGGCGGGACGGACTGGTCCCTGCTGCTTGGCCTGCCCATCGACGTCATCAGCTTCGATGCCTATAACTATCTCGACTCGATACTGAGTTACCAGCAGGACCTGTTGAACCACCTCCGCAGCGGCCATGCCATAGCCTGGGGCATCGTGCCCAACGACGAGGAAACGCTTAAAAAGGAGACACCGGCCGGCCTCTTCGACAGGTTTAGTGACGCGCTGTCACACCTGACGCGGGACGGGCTCTCCATCAGGCAGGTGGTCAGGCAGAGCCTGGTCACGCCCAGCTGCGCGCTGCTGTCCCTCACGCACGACGGTGTGGAATATACATATAACCTTTTAACCGAGCTATCGTCCAGGGCGAGGCGGAAATACGGTTCGTAAATGACGGCTGAAGTTGAAATCTACGGCCGCATTAGCGATAATACATAGCAAGTTCTAATAATGTGAAGATATCAGGTGATTTAAGATGAACAAACGCAAGAAAATGGCCCTGCTCAAGCATCGCCGCAAGAGAAAAAAGTTTGAGGAGCGCAGGAAGGCTCTGAACCTCGCCTCAGGCGTAATGTCCAAACCGGCTGTCAAGACAGCTGCCAGGAAAGAGATCGAGATACCCAAACCCGTCAAAGCCCTGGCCGACATGCTTAAAACGCCGCCCGTCAAAAAGCCGGCGGTTAAGAAAGAGAAGCCCGAGCCAGTAAAGGCTGAAGCGGCTGAAAAGGCAGAGAAAGCCAAGAAGGCGCCTGTCAAGAAGAAAGCCACTCCCGCCACCGGGTCTGCCTCGGCAGCCAAGGCGGCAGCGCCCAAGAAGCCTGCCAGCCGGAAAAAGAAGGCAGAGTCCGCCGAAGGGGGTTGATGGGGCAAGCTTATCTGCTAACGGGCATGCCCGGCACAGGTAAAACCAGCATCATCAAACAGGCCATCACGCAGTCCAAGTGTAATGCTGGCGGCTTCTTCACGCAGGAAATCCGGAACGTAGGTATACGCGAAGGTTTCCGCATTGTCACCCTGGATGAAAAAGAGGGTGTGCTGGCGCATATCACCATCGAAAGCCCCTTCCGCGTGGGAAAATACGGCGTTGACATCGATGTGCTTAACACCACCGGCGTCGATGCCATCTACGACGCCATCGAGCACAACGACGTCGTGGTCATCGATGAGATCGGCAAGATGGAGCTTTTCTCACCCCGCTTTATCCAGGCCGTGCAGGACGCGCTGAGCTGCCCCAAGAAGGTGCTGGGCACCATAACCCTCAAGCCTCATCCGCTGGCTGACACCATCCGTCTGACCAGGAACATCAAGGTGACCGAGTTGACGCGCAATAACCAGAGATTCGTGCTGGCCGAAATGCTGCAGTGGCTGGCATACCGTGAATGAATATAGTCCTGGTCCCTATCGGTGATATCGATCCCGGCGCCCTTCAGCAGCTGAAAGGCGGACTGGAAACCATTTTCGGATGCCCCGTACAGATCGACAGTCCCCTATCCCTGCCGGACGATGCGTTTGACCGCGCCAGGGGCCAGTATTTTTCCAATAGTCTGCTCGACCTGCTGCGCCAACACCCACACAAATCGGAGCATGCGCTGGGTGTGACCGGGGCCGACATCTACACGCACGGCCTCAACTTCCTCTTCGGCCAGGCCGACGGCATCAACCGCGTGGCGCTGATCTCACTGAGCAGGTTAAAAGATGAGGACAGCGCTGCGCCGGGAGAGGAGAAGCTGCTGTACGCGAGGATGCTCAAAGAGGCAGTGCACGAGCTCGGGCACACGCTGGGTCTGGACCATTGCGAGGACGCTAAGTGCGTTATGCATTTCTCCAACAGCCTGGCCGACACGGACGTCAAAGGCAACTATTTCTGCGGCCGCTGCCGTCCGAAACTGATAGAATAACCTGATAAAAGCAAACGAGGAGGCCCGCGTGAAGAAACTGGACGACTACAGCGGCGATTTCAATCCTGACCTCAAGCCCAGTGATTTCTCATACGAGGCGCTGGAGAAGCTGATCAAGATCTATGCGCAGCTCTACAAGGCGCTGGACGGCTTCTGGTACCTCGCCCTCATGGAGAAGAGGGGCAACGACGAGGCGCTGGCCTGCGACATACTCGTGTGGGAGAAACTCTGCCTCTACGAAATGAAGAAAATCAGCGAAGGCTTCAATATAAAGGGGACGGATGTGAAATCGGCCATGAAAGCTTTTCAGCTCAGCCCCTGGGCCTGGAACATCAGGTCCGAGTTCAAGGTGATCGATGACAATCATGTTATCTGGAAGGTGCTGCACTGCCCCACGGTCAAGGCGCTGGAGCGTGAGGGGCGCGGCAGGGAGAACGATATCTGCAACAACGTGGAGATCAGGCTGAACAGGCTGTATGCGTCCTATTTCAACCCGGATATCCAGGTAACCTGCCTCAAGACCCCGCCGCGTGAGAATGAGAACGACTTCTATTGCAGCTGGGAATTTAAATTGTAGGTACGCCCGGTAGGCATCGTTATTGCGAGCGTAGCGAGCAATCTTATGTTAACAGTAACGGCAACAGCCGATTGCCGCGCCGCCTTCGGCTCAACGCTGCTCCCAATACTAACAGCAATTCAAATAAGGTTGATTGTTCAACCATGCTTAAAATATTTTCGCGGTGAACTTCCCCGATATACGACCGTAATAAGTCACTGACGAAAAACACACCATGCCCTTAATTAAGGTAAAGGATTTATGATAATTTCGTTAAGCCGTCTTCGAATTTGACCAGGTCGGCTTTTATGCCGTTTAATAACTTAATAATCTTTTCGGTCCTGGCTAATTCAGGTACGATGCTTTCATTTTTTTCGATCCGTCTTCGATGAGCTGCCGCTATTGCGCCGCCAGTGGAATCAATCGCTTTCTGTATCTGCCTGTCCATTTCACACCCGAACGAATAAAAAGAATCGGTGATGTTGCAGACCGTGGCCCAGCGCAGATTGCCGACGTTATGGGAGATAATGGCGTCTATGTCCTCAACCAGATGCTTGCGCAGCCTTTTCATTCGCACCTTTCTCGAGAGTAAACTTTCAGTCCAGTTCTCAGGCAGCGGGCTCCAGTTAATCCTCCATCCTTCGGTTACCCAGAACGGTTTGTGCTTCAACTCCAGTATATCCTCGCCGTACGACCTGACATAGCTTATGTCGAATATATCGGCGGCCGCTTTACGCACGGTCTCAACCAGGTCAATCAACTGCTGTTGATAAAAGCCGATGGTGGTATTGATATGACTGTCCATCTGCTGCGCGGTTTTTTCAAGCTCGCGGTTAAACACGGTCGGCACCACTTCACTGATATATTGTCGCGCTTCCTTCTCCACAGATTTAAAATCCTTGAATTGACTCAGCAGCCTGTCAACCTCGTCGCATAACTGCTTGTAATACGACCTGAACAGATCGCCCGACTGGTCGTTAATCAGCTCGATAGTGCGTTTCTCGTCGCCCGTCAGCAGATCTTTGAAGGTTATTTTTTTCTGCTCCGCCTCCTTGAGCTTTATCTGAAAAATCTCTATCTTTTTCTCGAGGTCATCCAGCGGAAGGCTGAGGGACTTTTGCTGCAACTGCAGCTGCATCAGAGAGTCGCTTACAATGTCCTGCGCTTTCCTGGTTAGAGCCAGATTCAAAACATGAGACTTATTATCAATCAAGAAATTCACCAGGTGGCTTTCGATCGATAGCATGCCGCTGTTGCGCCACATATCGGCGTCTTTATTTACCCGCGCTTCAAGCCCCTGCTTGGAAGATGCGCTGAATATTGGCAGGTCGTTCGCGACCCCTATTTGTTCCCCCAGCACTTTCCTCAGAAAAGCGGTGGCTTCCGCCTGCTCACTATCGCTAAGATAATCGATTTTATTCATTATGAAGAAGAGCTGTACTACACGGGCCCTGACTGATTTTAAGAATTCTATCTCGACCTGCGTGACGGGCGGATCAGCGGAGACAAGGAAAAAGGCCGCGTCGCATTGCGGAATAAACTTGAGGGTTGCCTCGGTATTATGCGCGAAGGTGGATCCGATGCCCGGCGTATCTATCAACACAACTCCATTATGCAGCAGAGATGACGGATGGCCGACTTCAACCGATTCCACGCCCAGACGGTTCAAAGGGTTTTTCTCCTCCGTAACATATGCGGCCAGTATCCTGCCGGCCTGTTCGCCGTCTACGGCGGAGAACGTCCCCGTCCTGCCTCCGGTATAAACAACCTTGATCGTGCGCTCAGCCGCCCAGGATATGAATGTTGGCACGGACGTCAACGGCACCACCGCCGACGGAAGCAGTTTCTCTCCCAGCAAGGCGTTGAGAAATGTACTCTTGCCGCGTTTAAACTGGCCGAGCACGGCGAGATGGAAACGGGACTCCGCCAGGCGGTCCCGTATCTCAAATATTCTATGCTGCTCAACCGACATATCTGTCCCGGCAGAGCCGAGAACCCCTCCCGCCTCTTCCAGCAAAGCATGCAGCGCGACCTCGGCCCTCCTGTATTGATGATCGTTCATACCGGTATTCGTTTCCATCTTGGCTCACGGATATGATAGCGCTTTTAAAGCTGAGACAGCATAATATGTATACTCAAGAGACGGGATGCCCATAACGTCCTTTCTGGCGAAACCACCATTGCCGCGCTGGCAGGCCTCAACAAAGGATATCATCCAGTCGGCCTTGTCTATTTTCTGTCCCAGGTTGGACAGGCTGTTAGACACCCAGAAGATGTCTTCGATGAAATTCAGCCGCCATATACTGGATCTATCGCGGAGATATCTCACAGTGGCCGATAATCCGGACATGTCATAGCCTGTAAGCCTCAAAATCTCGGTGGCATAGTAAGTGGAAGCAAGCGTGGACAGGTTGTTTTTTCCGAATCCACCGTCGTCATTACCGAACTTCAGGACGAAATCACTTATGTTCCGCTGATTGAATTCCATGCCCAGGGCCGTCATTATTTTCAGCGCACGGTAAGTTGTTTCGAGTTCTGAGACCACTTCGATATCAAGATTATCAACCGCACCAAAGCCGCCCATATCGTTCCTGAGCTTGTTGATCCTGTCAATATAACGGGGCGGCATCTGCATGGTATAGCCCAGAGCGCGCAGTGACTCGGTTGCAGCGAACAGGCCGTTGATACTCAGGGTGGAACTGTTCTTCAGCGCTGCGGCAAAGAATCTTTTTACGGCAGCAGGCCGCTCCGGCTTTAAACCGAGCATCGCGAGAGTTATGACCGCGTAGTAAGTATCCACGGCGCTGGAGGGGGGAATGCGCGCAAAGAAATAGCCGCCGTCATCCAGACGGCACCTCTCGATGTACAGCTGTGCGCTCTCACGGATATTTCCGGCCGGCATCAAGTCCTCATCGTAGCATCGATTTCAAATTCGATCACTATAACCACACGACGGTTAAAACAAAAATGCCTCTACTAGTCGACTAGTAGAGGCTATTATCTCGAGGTCCGAGCTATTCGGGATGCTATCCCATGGCGAGCCTCATCGCCTTATTCAGCCGGCGATATTCTAACAGCACACCTTTTATACTGTAAACCGTACATACGGAACCACGAATATCAGGCAGCGGTTTATTCAGAGATTTATTCGTAAATGTCTATTGACAAAAAAATAATTTACTCCTAATATAGTAATTGTCCATCGACCCTGCGGGGCGGTGAGTCGAAACGGAATAAACAGAATACAAAGTCCGCTTGGATCAGCGATGACCGAGACGGCGCATACAGTAAGTCTGTAATGACCTTCCCGGATGCTGCCTGGAAGGTTTTTTTATTGCCTTGAGAGGCTTAAGAAAATGAAAATGACGATAGGTTTCATCGGCGCCGGGATGACCGGGACAGCGCTCGCCGTCCGGCTGTGGCAGCGCGGTTATCCCGTCGTAGCCGTCAGCAGCAGGAGCATCGAGTCCGCCCGCCGGCTGTCTTCGCTCGTCAGCGGCTGCGCGGTCTGCGATGGACCACAGCAGGTGGCCGACCTGGCTCAGTTGATCTTTATCACCACGCCGGACGACGTCATCCCCGATATCGCCGCCGGCATCAGGTGGCGCCCGGGCCGGATCGCGGTCCACTGCAGCGGCGTGCATTCCATCGACATACTTGAGCCTGCCGTCAGGAGCGGCGCGCACGTTTGCTGCCTGCACCCCCTGCAGACCTTCGCCGGCCTTGAGGAGGCCATCAATAATATCTCCGGATCCACATTCGCCCTGGAGGGCGACGAGGAAGGACTGGCGGCTGCGACCGAAATGGCGCAGGCGCTGGAGGGCAACATCATCCTGCTCAAGCCGGGAGACAAGGTTAAATACCATATCGCCGCGGTCACGCTCTCAAACTACCTGGTGGCCCTGATGAAAACCTCCGCCGACCTCTGGCAGTCCTTCGGCATACCGCAGGAGGAAGCCGTCAAGGCCCTGCTGCCACTGCTCAAGGGAACGGTGCGAAATATCGAGCGGGTGGGCATACCAGGCTGCCTGACCGGTCCCATCGCCAGGGGCGATGTCGAGACCGTCCGCAAGCACGTCGGCGCGCTGGCGTCCGGGCAGCCGGAGAAGATGAACATCTACCGCGTAATGGGTTTGAAAACGCTGGAGATCGCCTTGGCCAAGGGCAGGATCAGCCTCGAGACCGCCGAGGAGATACGCGTCCTGCTCAACGGCATGGGGCAGATGGAGTCCCCCGACTACAGGAATACCTTCAATAATTACGACCTGGAATTCGCCACCGCCTATCTGTCCATGTCGACGGATGATAATAATGAGCACCTATAGTTTGGACCGTCAAGGAGATAAAAAGATGTCAACTTACAGGACCATGCTCAAAAGCAAAATACACCGGGCCAGGGTGACCGACTGCAACATCGATTACGAGGGCAGCGTCACCATCGACAGCGACCTGTTGAAGGCGGCCGACATATTGCCGTACGAGAAAGTTGAGATCCTCAATATCAACAACGGCTCCAGGTTCAGCACCTATGCCATCGAGGGTGAGCCGGGCTCGGGCTGCGTCTGCCTGAACGGCGCCGCCGCCAGGCTGGCCTGCCTGGACGACCTGGTTATCATCCTCACCTACCACGAAGTTCCCTCCGGCGAGGCCGATCAAGTTAAACCCCGTCTGGTATACGTGGACAGGCGTAACCGCATTACATCCGTCAAGAACGTTGATTCCTGGATGGACGACCTGATCGCGGCAAGGTAGGCAGCCATGCCCATCACGATCAACAAGATCCAGGAGCTCAAGAACGCCGGTGAGAAGATCGTCATGCTCACCGCGTACGACTATTCCACCGCCAAAGTCGTCGATGAAGCCGGTGCGCACCTGATACTGGTCGGCGACACACTGGGCATGGTCATTCTCGGTTACAGCACCACCATACCCGTGACCATGGAGGATATGCTGCACCACATCAAAGCGGTGGTCAGAGGCGCAAAAAACGCGCTGGTCATCGGAGATATGCCCTTCATGACCTATCAGACCAGCCCCAAGGATGCCCTGCGCAACGCCGGCAGGATGCTCAAAGAGGGAGGCTGCCAGGCTATTAAATTGGAGGGCGGCGCCATCATGGCCGAGACGACCAGACGCATCGTCGGCAGCGGCATACCCGTCATGGGGCACATCGGCCTCACCCCCCAGTCGATTCACCAGCTCGGCGGCCACCGCGTGCAGGGCAAGACCTCAGATGCCGCCAAACGCCTGCTCGATGACGCGCTGGCGCTGGAGCAGGCCGGGGCCTTTGCCATCGTTCTGGAGCTGGTCCCCATAGAGCTGGCCAGGCTCATCACCGGCAGGCTGAGGATACCCACTATCGGCATCGGCGCCGGGCCCTACTGCGACGGGCAGGTGCTGGTGATCAACGACATGCTGGGGCTCTATACCGATTTCGTTCCCAAGCACACCAAGCTTTACGCCAGGATGGCCTCGACCATGAAGGACGCCGTCTCACAGTACTGCGATGAGGTGAAGTCCGGCGCTTTCCCCTCGGACGAACATGCAGCTTCCATGGACGAAAGCCTGCTCAAGGACCTCTAATGGCTATACAGGTCGTCCGCACCATCGCCGAAATGAAGAAGCTGCGCCGTAAGTGCAAAGGCAGCGTGGGGCTGGTGCCCACCATGGGCTACCTGCACGAGGGACATCTAGAGCTGGTCAGGCGGGCCAAAGCGGAGAACCCGGTCGCCGTGGCCACCATCTTCGTCAATCCCACGCAGTTCGCCCCCAGCGAGGACTTCAAATCCTACCCCCGCGACCTGGACCGCGACCTTGCGCTGCTGGAGAAAGTCAAGACCGATATCGTCTTCGCCCCGGCGGACGGGGAGATGTACTCCGACGGCTATGATACCTGGGTGGAGGTCAGGGGCATAACATCCAAACTGGAGGGGAGATCGAGGCCCACGCACTTCCAGGGCGTAACCACCGTCTGCAACAAGCTGTTTAATATCATCGAGCCGCACAGGGCCTACTTCGGGCAGAAGGATGCCCAGCAGTCTATTGTTATTCAGAAGATGGTGGCCGACCTCAATATGAACCTTGAGATTGTTGTTTGTCCCACCGTGAGGGAGAAGGACGGACTGGCCATGAGCAGCCGCAACACCTA
>CAZDXZ010000018.1:0-24671 GCA_964509615.1 uncultured Dehalococcoidales bacterium | reverse complement strand
GGCGCTGGGCGCTCTTGGGGCCTATTCCCGGAAGCTTGTTCAGCTCTTCGATGAGTCTTGATATGGGCCGGGCCGAGGGAAGGAAATCGGGATTCAAATCTCGCTCCTACATCAGTCCGGGAATTTTGAGGCCGCCGGTCAGCTTGCTCATATTCTGTGTGGCCAGTTCCTGCGATTTCTGCACCGCTTCATTGCAGGCGGCCAGCACCAGGTCCTGCAGGAAGTCCACATCTTCGGGATTGACCACCTCGGGCGAAATGGTGATGGACTGAAACTGCTGGTGTCCGTTGATAACTATTTTAATGGCGCCTCCGCCCGCGGTAACCTCCACATTGGTCCTGCCCAGCTCTTCCTGGGCTTTAAGCATTTTGGCTTGCAGTTCCTGTATCTGTCGCAGGTTAAATTGACTCATTTCCCCTCCGTATCGGCGTTGTCTTCAACGATTTTGGCTCCCATGCTCAGGGCGGCCTCCACCAGGTGGTTGCTGCTGGCCGGCTTCAATTCGGATTTGGTTCCACCCTGCTGAATTAGAATGCAGGTCACTGTATAGGTATAGCCGAAAACCTCTTTTAACTTCTTCTCGACGATGTGCAGGTATTTTCTATTGTCTATGTAGCTTTTATGGAATTCGTGATAGAAACCCAGAACCAGGATTTCGCCCTTGATCTCAACAGGCTCGCAGGCATGGCGCAGGCGGGCATCGAGGTTACCCCCTGAACCTTCTCCGCGCATGGAATTGATGAAATCCTTCCAGTGCTCCTGCAAATACTTCAAATCGTTGGGATCGTCCATCTTGAGGGGCTCCGATAGGCGGTGCTGGTCGACCGGATCAGAAGCCTGGGCCTGGGGAGTGGAGGGCGCGGTAGGTGACTCAGCAACTTTTTGAGGCCTGCTCACCAGGCTGGCCGGCCGCGCCTGTTCTGGCGGCCGGTTGATCCTCAGAGTCGGTGCGGCGGGACGGGATGACGGCCATTCTCTTCCCGAAGACTGGTCCGAATGGGAGTTCTTGTCTCTGGCATGCTGCGAGACGACGCTTTCCACCAGAGCGAGCTCGAGAGGAAGGGGTGAATAGCTGTCCATGCGCAGGTCCACACTGCTGAAAAGCTTGATGGCATTCAGAAGGTAATCGAGAGTAGTGCCGGAGGCCGTCTTCTGCATCTCGGCAAGGTCATCCGAAGTGGCGTCTATCATGTCGGCCGAGCCCGATTTAGCCAGCAGAAGCTGACGCAGGTAGTCCACCAGTTCGCGGTTAAATTGCCTCAGGTCCAGGCCCTCCGCAGCTACGGCGTTAATGACCTTCAGTCCCGCCGATACGTCCATGGCTATAATGCAGCGCGCCAGTTCGCGTATGCGCAGGTCACCGCTGATGCCCAGCATGGCCTGCGCCTGGGCCAGGCTGATTTTGTTGCCGTAGTAAGTGGTGAGCTGTTCCAGCAGGTTGGTGGCATCGCGCAGGCTGCCCGTGGTTACCTTGGCCACCAGTTTGAGGGCCTCCGGGTCCATCTCGATGCCCTCTTTTGTGCAGATATGCGCCAGGCGCGAGATGACCGCGCTGCTGGACAGGCGATGGAAATCGAAGCGCTGGCAGCGGGAGGTGATGGTGGAGATGATTTTGTGGGGGTCTGTTGTTGCCAGGATGAAAATAACGTGAGGCGGAGGCTCCTCCAGTGTCTTGAGGAAGGCGTTTGCTCCCTCCCGCGTTATCATATGCACTTCGTCGATGATGTAGACCTTGTAGCGGAGGATATTTGGAGAGTAGTTAACCCTCTCCTTGAGGTCATTCATATCATCTATGCCGCGGTTGCTGGCCTCGTCGATCTCGATGATATCGAGCGCGCTGCCCTTGTTGATGGCGAGGCAGGAGTCGCAGGAATTGCAGGGTTCACCTTCGACGGGTTGGCGGCAGTTGACCGCCTTGGCCAGTATACGGGCGGTGCTTGTCTTGCCGCTGCCGCGCGGGCCGCAGAACAGGTAGGCATGGGCGATACGGCTGCTCTTTATGGCATTGCGCAGGGTCTGTACAACATGCTCCTGGCCGGCTACTTCGTTGAATGTTTGGGGTCGCCACTTGCGGTAAAAAACCTGGGAGGTCATGGTGCAGTTATTATACCCCAACCGGGCAAACAGCCTGCAAAAGCGGCTGGCTGCTGTTTGACATACGGATTACTCGGGTGTAAATCAGGGTGCAACACCAGCCCTGCTGTGCTATAATCATGCGTTATCAGAGTTTATACAGGAGTACGGCATTGGACAAGGAAAAGAAGCAGGAAATAATGAAGAGCTATGCCATAAACGAGAAAGATACTGGCTCTTCCGATGTGCAGGTCGCGGTATTAACCGAAAGGATCGTGCAGCTATCGGCGCATCTGAAGGACCATTCTCACGATCAGCATACACGTCGATCTCTTCTCAGGCTTATCGGGAGGCGCAGGCGGCTGTTGGCTTATCTGAGCAGGGAAGACATCAACCGCTATAGAACCCTCATCGGTAAGCTTGGCTTACGCAAATAAAACAAAATGAGGGTTTAGTAATGTCCCAGAGCTTTAAGTGTAACGTTGGGGACAGGGACCTTGTCATCGAAAGCGGTAAGCTTGCCCAGCAGGCAGACAGCGCTGTGGTGGTTCGTTATGGTGATACGGTAGTCCTTGTCACCGCATGTATCAGTGAAGAGGCCAAAGAAAATAGTGATTTTGTCCGCCTGACTGTCGATTACGAGGAACGGCATTACGCCGTAGGCAAGATACCGGGCAGTTTTTTACGGCGTGAGGGACGTCCGGGAGAGCAGGCCACGCTTGCAGCACGCCTGTGCGACCGTTCCATTCGCCCGCTCTTCCTGAAGAGCCTCCCCAACGATATCCAGGTAGTGGTCACCGTCCTTTCCACCGACCAGGAGAATGACCCGGATGTGCTGGCTGTTATCGGAGCATCGGCCGCCCTGACGATATCAGATATACCTTTCTACGGCCCCATCGGAGCGACCAGGGTCGGCTATATCGATGGGAAGATGGTGCTCAATCCACTTCTTCCGCAGATGAATGACAGCATACTTGACCTGGTGGTTGCCAGCAGCCGCGACAATATCATTATGGTTGAAGCCGGCTGCAAAGAAATCGACCCGGCAATTTATATCGAGGCGCTCAGGATTGCCCATGAGGAAAACCAGAAGATAATTCGCCTGCAGGACGAATTACGTAAAGAAATAGGCAAGCCGAAGCTGGAGGTTGTAGGATTCAGCATCAATCCCGACCTGCTGGCAGCCGTCACATCGGATTACGGGCAGAGGATGACTGCCGCCCTGGACAGCGCAAACAGAGAACAGCGGCAGTCGGAGCTCGAGGTTGTTAAAAGGGAAGCCGTCGAAAAACTGAAGGAAACTTATACGGAGAATGAGATCGGTGCGGCCATAGAGGAAATTCTGAAGAAGACCTGCAGGGCCAAGATACTGCGGGAACAGAAACACGTCGACGGCCGCGATATCAGGCAGATTCGACCTCTCAGCGCCGAGGTTGCCCTGTTGCCGCGCACACATGGATCCGGACTGTTCTCGCGCGGCCAGACCCAGGTACTGAGCATAACCACGCTGGGCTCGCTGGGACAGGCAAAGACAGTGGATGACCTGGGGCTGGAGGACACCAAGCGCTTTATGCACCATTACAACTTTCCGCCCTATTCCACCGGTGAGGTTAAAAGAATGGGCTCGACGGGAAGGCGCGAGATCGGGCACGGCGCTCTGGCGGAGAAGGCGCTGGTGGCAGTTATACCTGACGAAAAGGAATTCGCCTACACCATCCGCCTGGTATCGGAGGTGCTCAGCTCCAACGGCAGCACCTCAATGGGAAGTGTCTGCGCTTCGACTCTATCATTGATGGATGCCGGTGTGCCCATCAAGGCGCCGGTTGCCGGTATAGCCATGGGGCTGGTGACGGACAAGGACGATCCCGGGAAGTACGTTATCCTCACGGATATCGAGGGAATAGAGGATTTTTATGGCGACATGGACTACAAGGTAGCTGGTACGACCAACGGCATCACGGCCATCCAGCTTGATATCAAGCTGCGCGGCGTCACGCATGAGATATTGGCCAAGGCAACCTTGCAGTCTCTTGAGGCGCACAAGGTGATACTGGATGTCTTGAAATCTGCCATTCCGGAGGTGCGTCCCGCCCTCAGCAAGTATGCGCCGCGTATGTATAAGATAACAATCGACCCGTCCAAGATAGGCGCGTTGATAGGGCCCGGTGGAAAGAACATCAAGGCCATTATCGAGGAGACCAAGACTACCATCGAGGTGTCGAATGACGGCACGGTCGTGATAGGCTCGGCCAGCGAGGAATCGGCCCAGGCCGCTATACGCAAAGTTGAGGGCCTCACGCAGGACGTGGAAGTTGGCTCCATCTATACGGGGAAAGTCACAAGGATACAGAATTTCGGAGCATTCGTTGAGGTGCTGCCCGGCAAGGAGGGGCTGGTACATATCAGCGAGCTTGCCGACCACCATGTGGCGCGTGTAGAGGACGTTGTCAAGATCGGTGATGAGATCATGGTCAAGGTGACTGAGATCGATCGACTGGGACGGATCAATCTATCGCGCAAAGCAGTATTTAACGAACAATCAGGCGCCGCCCCGGCTGATAGTGCTTCGCAGGACAGGCCGCCGGCACCTCCGAGGACGAGCGGCGGACCTCCGAGGCCGGGCATGCCTCCGCGGGGACGCAGGGATGAACCGAGGGGCCATCCTCGCAGACCCGGGTAAGTTGATATCGGCCGATGCCTGAATGGTAGAGGATAGTGTGATGTCAAAAATTAAAGTAGCGGTGAACGGGGCATTAGGCAGAGTGGGGCAGCAGGTAGTAAATGCTGTCATCGCGGACACGGCGCTGGAACTGACCGGTGCAGCTGATATCAAGGCGGACCGGGACCATTTGATACTGCCCGGATTATCCAAGAAAGTACCCCTGCACACCAATCTGACCTCGCTTATCGAGATGTACCATCCGCAGGTGGTGGTTGATTTCACTGTGCCTGAAGCAGCAATGGGCGCAGCGAGGCTGGCGCTTAAAAACGGCGCCAACCTGGTTATGGGAACCACCGGCTTGGGCGAAGCGGATTTAAAGGAGATCGACAGACTGGCCCAGGGTCATAAGAAAGGCGCAATAGTGGCACCCAATTTTGCCATCGGCGCGGTGATATTGATTCACCTGGCCAGGATGGCATCACGGTATTTTGATAATGCGGAGATCATAGAGCTCCATCATGATAGAAAGCTTGATGCGCCTTCAGGGACCGCGCTGGCGACAGCCCGGGCCATGGTAAGTGCGCGCGGCAAGCCTTTCGTGAGCCCTGTAACGGAAAAAGAGACTCTGAAGGGAACGCGGGGCGGCCAGGCTGACGGCATATCCATACACAGCGTCAGGCTGCCGGGTCTGGTTGCCAGTCAAGAAGTCATATTCGGTGCCCTCGGGCAGACGCTGTCCATCAGGCACGATACGATCAGCAGGGAAAGTTTTGTGCCGGGCGTGATCTTGGCAATCAAGGAGGTAATCAAGCGCCACGGTCTTGTTTATGGCCTGGATGTACTGCTAAATTTGGGAGAATGATATGAACAACAGTAATAACGGGTACCATGTAGCTATAGTAGGCGCCACGGGAATGGTGGGGCAGGAGTTTATCAAGGTACTGCTTCAGCGAAAATTTTCCATGGCTTCCCTGCAGCTCTATGCCTCCGATCGGTCGGCCGGGAGGAAGGTCTATGCCGGCCATCAGGAGTTGATAGTCAAAGAAACCGCCGCTGATTCGTTCGATAACATCGACATTGCGCTTTTTTCGGCCGGATCCGAGATAAGCAAGCATTTCGCACCGATTGCAGCCAAAGCGGGAGCGCTGGTTATCGATAACAGTGCAGCCTGGCGCATGGATACCCGTGTTCCTCTGGTGGTGCCGGAGGTTAACGCCGAAGATATTAAGAAGCACAGGGGCATCATAGCCAATCCGAACTGCTCGACCATCCAGATGGTGGTAGCCCTGAGTCCTTTACACAGGGTCAATCCCATCAAGCGCATTACCGTGGCAACCTACCAGTCGGTTTCAGGAACCGGGATCGCCGCCGTTGAAGAATTGACCAAGCAGGCCAAGGTAGTGCTGGACGGCGGCAATGTAGTACCTCACGTCTACTCACACCAGATCGCCTTCAACCTGTTGCCCGAGATCGATGTGTTTCTTGAGAACGGCTACACCAAGGAAGAATGGAAGATGGTCGAAGAGACCAGAAAGATAATGCATGCAGAGAGCATTGCCATATCCGCTACCTGCGTGCGCGTGCCTGTTTTCATCAGCCATAGCGAGGCCATTCAGGTGGAATTTTCAGAATACATGTCTCCCGAGGAGGCGCGCTCTATATTGAGCAAGGTGCCGGGCGTGAAGGTGCTTGACGATCCCAATGTGAGCCTGTACCCTCAGCCCTGGCTGGCGGCAGGCACCGACGACGTTTATGTGGGAAGAATAAGATCGGATGCTTCTTTCCTTAACGGCCTGGTCATGTGGGTGGTGGCCGATAATATCCGCAAGGGCGCAGCTCTCAATGCCGTTCAGATAGCGGAAGAGGCCGCCAGGAACGGCTGGGTCAAGAGCCAAAACAATAATAAGTAGCCGGCGGAGGCAGAGATGAAGAAGTTCGGACGTTTGCTGACTGCCATGGTAACACCCTTCAATGCCAAGGGTCAGGTTGATTATGCACAGGCAAAGAAGCTGGCGAAAGCGTTGCTCGAATCAGGGAGTGACGGGCTGGTAGTATCCGGCACCACGGGCGAAAGCCCCACGCTCACCATCGGGGAGAAGATCAGGCTGTTTGCCGAGATAAGGGCGGTTGCCAGCAAAAAGGCCACGATCGTGGCCGGCACGGGCAACTATAATACCCAGGAGAGCATCGAGCTAACTCATGAGGCTGAGAAAACAGGTGTGGATGCCTGCCTGCTGACCGTGCCTTACTATAATAAGCCGAACCAGGATGGCCTCTACCAGCACTTCAAGGCCATCGCAGGCTCCACCAGCCTGCCATGCATTGTATATAACGTGCCTTCTCGCACCATCACCAACCTGACTGCCGATACAACCATAAAGCTGAGCAGGATAGATAATATCGTGGGCATCAAGGAGGCCAGCGCCGATTTCGGTCAGATAGCCCGCATCATCGATGGAACGGGCAGTGATTTCATGATATACAGCGGCAACGACGCCGATACCTTTCCCATTCTGAACCTGGGCGGCTACGGCGTGATCGGTGTCATCACACACCTGATAGGTGTTCAGTACAAGAGGATGATGGACCTTTTCTTTGCCGGTAAGATCAAGGAGTCGGCCAGGCTGCACCGCAGCTTCATACCGCTGGTAAATACCATGTTCATGATAGGCAGCCCCATGCCCATTAAATATGCCTTGAACTACATCGGATTCAGGGTCGGCAAGCCGCGCCTGCCGCTGGTGGTGCCGGATGAGAAAACACGCGCCGCCATTGAACAGACTCTAAAAGGATATACAATAGACCTGCCGGTTAAATAGGGCCCTGTCACGGGGAATACGGGGTTATGCATGGTTGTTGATCAGGACCAGGGGTAGTGTCCCCTGCGTTTGGAAGCCCATTTATCCATGCCCTCGTTCTTGATAAGTTCCAGGTGGTGAGCGAGGTTGGGATGGAATTTGAGCAGCGGCTCCAGGTGCTTGCACGTCCTGTATTCAGCGCAGTCCCAGCACCCGTTAAGGCCTTTCTCGACGGCGCAATTCCTTACCGGACAATGTTCTCCCTTCCAACCGCCCCCCTCCCGGCAGATAGACGGGCACTCCAGTCCCCGTATGGCCTGAAGAACTTTGACAAAAATCCGATAGTCGTTAAAAACTGCATTGGACTCCGACCAGTAGGTCTGTCCGGCCTTTAGCTCGGCATACCTGTCAAATTTAAGCTCGGACAGAGCATCTTCAAGGCGGGCTGCAAGGTCAAAAAGGTCGGTCCGTGATGGGATACAGTCTTTGCAGTAAAGGCCGCAGTAAGATGTCAGCCGGCTGTCGTCAGTCATGGCGCCTCAGATTATATTTTTTATAACGATACTCTGATCACGGCGGGGACCAATGGAGATAACATGGAAATGGCAGCCGATGAGCTCCTCAAGGCGGCTGACGTACCTGCGGGCATTACGCGGCAGATCCCCCGCCTTACGCGCATTGCTGGTACTGGCCTTCCAGCCCGGCATCTCTTGGTAAACCGGTGTGCAGCTTTCCAGCGCCGCAGCGTCGGCTGGGTAATGGTCTACCGTCTTCTCTCCGATTTTATAGCCCACACATATCTTCACCGTATCCATCTCATCGAGCACATCCAGGCGTGTCAGTATCCCGCTGGTATAGCCGTTAAGGTTGGTGCTGTAGCGGCCTACCACCGCATCAAACCAGCCGCAGCGCCGCGCCCTTCCTGTGGTGGTCCCATACTCATGGGCGCGCTGCCTTATGTATTCGCCGACCTCGTCTTTGAGCTCGGTGGGCATGGGGCCGCCGCCCACCCTGGTAGTGTAAGCTTTAAAAATCCCCACCACGCGGTCGATCCTGCGCGGATTGATGCCCGAGCCCAGGCAGGCGCCGGCAGCCAGCGGGGATGAGGACGTAACAAACGGGTAGGAGCCGAAGTCGGTATCAAGCATTGTTCCCTGTGCGCCTTCTAGCACGATATTGCTGCCTCGCTCCAGCAGGTCGCTGATCATGGCTGTAGTGTCCTTAATATAGGGAACCAGTCGTGCGGCGTAGCCCGAATATTCAGCGAAGACCTTGTTGAAGTCCAGGGCCTCGGCATTGTAGAGCTTGGTCAGTATCTCGTTTTTCGATTCAAGCAGGCTGGCCAGACGCGGCCTGAACATCGAGGAGTCGATGATGTCGCAGGTACGGATCCCCTTGCGTGCGGTCTTGTCTGAGAAGGCAGGCCCGATGCCCTTGCCCGTTGTGCCTATGGCGGAGGCGCCTCGTTTCTGCTCATCCAGCCGATCAAACAGGATATGCCAGGGCATGATCAGATGCGCGCGGTCGCTGATATGCAGGTTGCCGGTGTCGATTCCTCTGGTTTTCAGGCTGTCGATCTCCTCCAGCAGCACCCTTGGATTGATAACGACGCCGTTGCCTATGATGCAGGCCGTGCGCCGATAAAAAACGCCTGACGGCACGATATGCAGTTTGAATTCGCCGCCCGGGTTGATCACGGTATGGCCGGCGTTATCTCCGCCGGAAAAACGGATGACAGCATCCGCCTTCTCAGCCAGAAGGTCCACGATTTTTCCTTTTCCCTCGTCGCCCCATTGGGCGCCAATAACAGCTACAACAGACATTTTATTAATCCTGAAAGAGACGTACTTGCAGATTCAATCACGCACACAAATTCGGGAAACAGCAATAATCAACCCCGGGACATATAGCTCTTGCCCCAGAAATGGAGAAGGGTGCCGCCTGCGAAAATCAGCACGACAAGGCCTGCAAGTATGGTGAGAACTACCAGCAAGGGCATATCCACATTTATCCAGGGGATGCCTATCGCTGCCAGGCCGATACTGCCAATAATCCATGCAAACATCAACACAGTCAGGAATGTGAGGCTCACCTCGAATACCCGGTCGCTCATAGCTTCGACCTGTTAATGCGTACTCCTTTTATTTTTTTGCCTGCCGCCAGACATGTACAAACCGCTGTCCGACGGTCACAAAAGAAAGGACTACCACTATGGCCAGTGCTATGAACACCTGGTTTAGGAGCAGTCCGAGCGCTAATATTATAACCCGCTCTACACGAGTAAACAAGCCGACCGTACAATCGATGTTGAGTCCCTCTGCTCTGGCCCTGATGTAACTGGTTAGAAACGACCCGATCATGGCAAGGAAGATAAGCACGAGCTGTAACGTGACATTAAAAGGCCAGACAGAGGTGCCTGTAATAAAGATGAAGCTCAAGAACATCGCCCCTTCCGTGATCCTGTCGACGGTGGAGTCGAACAGGGCACCGAAACTGGTGGTCTTCTGCATATACCGGGCCAGCGCGCCATCCAGCAGATCGAACAGGCCTGCCAGCAAGAATATGAGGGCGCCTGCCACCAGATAACCGAATCCTACAACCACAGCCGCCACCAGGTTTATTACCAGCCCGATGGTGGTCATTATGTCGGGCGTCATTTTCAGCTTGCTGATGAGCGGTACTAGCGGATCGGTAATCAGGCGGCCGGCCTTTCTGCGCAATTCCTGGAAATTCGACACTTCGTTATCCTTTTAAATTCGAGGAGATGGAGGTGTAATAATCGACGACCTGGCGGCTGACGTTTTCCCAGCAGTATTTATCAGCCGTGGCCACTCCCCTCTCCGCCATTGATAATCTTAGTTGTTTATCGTTCAACAGTTTTAACAAACAGTCAGCCACTGACCGTGGGTTATGCGGCCGCGCCAGCAGGCCCTCCTGACCGTGTGTAAGCACGCTGGCATAGCCTGGAATATCGGTCGCCACTATGGGTGTGCCGCTGGCCATGGCTTCCAATAAAACCATACCGAAGCTTTCGCCCCCTGTGGCCGGGGCACAGAAAATATCGGCTGTACGGTAATACTTCGGCAGATCGTCGAAAGTGACGTAGTGCGTGAATACCGCGCGGTCGTCCAGCAGCATTTTTGCCATGGTTTTATACTGGAAGCGCAGCATGAGGCCGGGGCCGGCTATGATCAACCGGAAATTGGGGAAATCCTTTTTTACGAGGGAGCAGGCCCGGATCAGGTCGCCCACCCCCTTACGCTCCTCCAGCCTGCCCACAAATAGTATATTCAATTTGTCGTCTTTGAACCGGTCAACATTAGGACCTTCCGGGTAGAAATGATGGATATCCACCCCGTTGGGTATGATGTGGTAGTCGGCCTTGAGATATTGGGAAATGTAATCGCGGGCCGGCTTCGAGACGGCAATTTTTCCATGCAGCTTGGCGCCCAGCTTGCGCATGGTGGAGCGGTTCAACCAGTAAATGCTGGATTTTTCATGGCATGCGTGAAAAGTGCCGACGTTGACGGTCCTGGATTCAATCAGGGTGCTCAGGCACAGCATGGGGATGAAGGGTTCATGCATGTGGATTACATCGAACTCCTCCCTGTCCAGCACATACCGCACCTGATATGGCAGCCAGGGAGAGAGCGCTATACGCGCAGTGGTGCCGCCGTACGGTATGGGTATGGGGCGGCCGATGGGCGTGACCTCCTCGTCGAAATAACGCACGCTCTTCCTGCGCACCGGGGCAATGATCTTAACGTTATGGCCCATTAGATTAAAGTGGTGGGCCAGGTATGATACATGGTAGATGACGCCGCCGGGGTGCGAGTAATCGTATGGCGAAACCAGCCCGATTTTCATTATACTGCCATAATAGGGCCCTTCCACTGGGCCTTCCCTTATTCAGTGCTCGCTGTCCTCAGGCTAAATCCGGCAGACAAATGGGCTTATGCTGTCCCTGCCCGCTGATAAACTGTTCCACGCGCCTGCGCGCTTCGTCGTCTGAGTACTGGATAGGCGGTGATTTCATGAAATATGAGCTGGGAGCTACGATGGACCCGGATAGGCCGCGGTCCCTGGCAATCTTTAGACAGCGTATGGCGTCGATGACGACGCCCGCTGAGTTGGGGCTGTCCCACACTTCAAGCTTGCACTCGAGGTTAAGGGGAACATCTCCGAAAGTACGCCCTTCCATTCTGATGTGGCAGAACTTGCGGTCGAGCAGCCAGGGCACATAGTCGCTGGGGCCGACGTGTATGTTGTCGGGATTCATTTCGTAGTCTATCTGGGATGTCACAGCGTTGGTTTTGGAGATTTTCTTGGACTCCAGGCGCTCACGCTCGAGCATGTTATAGAAGTCGGTGTTGCCTCCGAAGTTCAGCTGGTAGGTGCGCTCGAGCTTGACGCCGCGGTCCCGGAAAAGACGCGTGAGGACGCGGTGCACTATGGTGGCGCCTACCTGAGATTTAATATCATCGCCGATAACCGGCAGGCCGGCTTCATGGAAACGGTTGTGCCAGTACGGCTCCCGCGCTATGAAGACGGGTATGCAATTGACCAGTGCCACACCTGCATTAAGAAGCTGCTCTACATACCACTTGGTGGCCTCTTCGCTGCCGACCGGCAGGTAGTTGATGGCGACATCCGCCTTGACCTCTTTCAGTATGCTGACGATATTGGCGGTAGGGCCGGGCGCCTTCTCAATGATTTTGCTCAGGTACTTGCCCAGTCCATCGTGGGTCATACCGCGCACTACCTTAACGCCGGTAGTGGGGACATCACAGAATTTATAAGTGTTGTTGGGTGCCGTAAATATGGCCTCTGCCAGGTCTTTACCGACCTTGTTGCGGTCGATATCTATAGCCGCCACGAAGTTGATGTCCTTGATCTGGTAGCCCCCGAGGTTAATATGCATAAGGCCGGGAACGAACTCATCGTCCTTGGCTTTCTTGTAGTAATGCACTCCCTGGACGAAGGAGGAAGCGCAATTACCGACTCCAATAATGGCTACGTTTATTTTTCCCATTTGGTTAACTCCTTATCGGCTCAAGCAGCAAGCTCAGTTGCCGTCCTGGCCACTATCTTTAAGCATTTCTTTGATGATCTGGCGCGGTCTCACAAGCCACATCGGGATTTTGGACTCGTGGAGTATCTTGTCTGCAACGCTGCCCAGTACCCAGCGGGCGATACCGCTCCTGCCGTGAGTAGACATGGCAATAAGGTCGGCCTTTTCCTCCCTGGCCACTTCGATTATCTTGCCTGCGGGATCGCCCGATACGATCCTGACTTCCACGTCGATACCCCTGTCGCTCAGCCGCGCTTCGACTTTGTCGAGATATTTCTGGCCTGCGTCGTGCATGGCTTTAACGAACTCGCCGAATTCAGGCCCCAGCCAGCGTGCCTCGACGGCATGGGGCGCTGGCAGGACATGGACCAGCACCATTGAGGCGCCGGACTTAAGAGCCAGGGCCTCTGCATCATGCATGGCGGCCCCGCCCGTCTCAGACCCGTCAAGAGGGGCCAGTATGCGCTTGAAAACAGCCTTTCTGTCCCTTTCCATTTCTTTCACCTGTTTGCTGTGTATCCCCAGCACAGGCATGGTGGCCCGTGAGACCACCTTTTCAAACACACTGCCCAGCCACCATCTGCGAAGGCCGCTGATACCATGCGTGGCCATGATTATAAGATTCATGTGGTGATCGCGTGAATAAGCAAGGATGGTTGCCGGCGGGCCGCCGTAAAGTATCTCACCCCTGGCTTTTATCTGATTTGGCCTGGCAGTGACCTCCGTATAATCGAGCAGTTTCTGATGCGGGTCGCTGTAAAGCAGCACAGCCCTGCAGGTTATCTCGTGCTTCTGGAGATGGTCGACCGCGTGGTGCACGTAGTTATCCAGCAGTTGATTGACTCTTCGTCTTTTGCTGCCCAGCCCGACTCCCAGGATTTCAACCTCCGAGTCAAATCTGATGGCAATGTCCCTGACATATGGAAGTACGGTCTCCGCCTCGGTGGACCCATCGAGCGGGACCAGTATTTTTTTAAACATTTCTGCTGAAAATCCGCCTTATTATAGCAGATTCTTATAGTGTTCTTGTATTACGCGAGATTTTTATGCTAACTTATAGCGTGATATACGACTTCCACTCTCACACCTTCAACAGCGACGGCGTCCTTTCCACTCTGGAGTTGATCAGACGTGCTGTGGTGAAAGGGTATTCCGTCATTGCCGTAACCGATCACATAGGAACCGGCGCGCTGGAAAGGGTGATAAAAGAGGTGAGGCGGGACTGTGAGCTGGCCAGCTCATACTGGGATATTGAAGCTGTGCCCGGTGTCGAACTGACGCATGTCCCGCATCAGGCCATAGATGATCTGGCGCGCAACGCCAGAAAGCTTGGGGCGAAGCTGGTAGTGGTTCATGGTGAATCGCCTGTCGAGCCGGTAGAGGAGGGGACCAACCTCGCCGCTGTTAAGTCGAAATATGTCGATATACTGGCGCATCCCGGCCATATGACCTCAGAGGTTGCCGAGCTGGCTGCTAAAAACGGCGTTTTTCTTGAAATAACCACAAGGCGGGGTCACTGGGTTACGAACGCACATGTGGCCAGGACGGCCCGTAAGGCAGGTGCACTCATGTTGCTTAACTCAGACAGCCATGGGGAAGATGATCTTCTGACGGCTGCCCTGGCAAAGGATACTCTTGTCCAGGCTGGTGTCAACAGCCGGGAGATCGATAGGATATTGGAAACGAACCCGGAGAAACTACTGCAGAGGATAAGGCGTCGGTCCTGAAAACAGGACATGGGGACTCGCGGTCTAGCTCTTGCCGATACGATATACCTTGGTCCCGCAGATCGGGCAAACGCCCTTGGTCGCCGGCCTTCCATTCTTCAGTTTTACATGCACAGGGTTCTTGATCTCTACCTTTTTCCTGTCCTTGAAGCAGTAAGCCTGGGTCATGGAGCACCTCCTGAAGCTATTCTATAGCTCTTAAGGCTAATATATCCAATAAGGTAAGGTATGTCAAGCACGCGCAGATAGGAAGTGAAGAATCCTCTGCCGTTCTAAAGACTGAATACCTTCTGCGGATGCCACAGGCCGTTTTCGGCCGCGAACTTCATCACAGCCAGCAGACGGCCGTCCTGCGCATAGGCAGAGTAATAATCTTTTGAGTTTGGTTCGTGAATATCAAGTTCAATATCGAGGCCTTTTAATACGCTTGCGGCCTGCAGGTCATCGAGATATACCTTGCCGCCCCCGCTTAGAGCGTAGTCCAGCGGTAACAGCAATTGGTCAAGACGGCCTTCGTCTACCGCCATATTTAGCTGTTCGGGCGTGATGGCATCCTCTACTTTAAAAGGTCCGTAAGCAGTGCGTTCCAGGTCCCTGAGATGAGCGTAGCAGCCGAGCTTCATGCCCAAGTCATTGGCCAGGGACCGAATATAGGTGCCTTTGGAACAGGATACTTTAAGTTTCAGGTAAGGAAGGTCGAAATCCTTGATTTCGATATCGTGGATCTGGATCCTGCGCGGTTGAAGAATGACCTCGCGGCCTGCTCTGGCCAGTGCATAAGACTTCCTGCCGTGAATTTTAACTGCGCTGAAGGCCGGCGGCACCTGTTCTACGTCTCCCTGGAATGCCCTAAGCGCTTCCTCCACCGATGTGCGGGATACATCGTGCCAGGAACCGCGGGCGGTGACGCATCCTTCGCTGTCGTAGGTATCGGTGCTCGAACCCAGCTCGATGCCTGCCAGATATTCCTTGGGGCAATCCATCAGGTATTCAGTCACGCGGGTGGCCTGACCCAGGCAGATGGGCAGGACTCCGCTGGCCGCCGGATCGAGCGTACCGGCATGGCCGACGCGCCTTTCGCCGCTCAGGCGGCGCACCCTGGCTACAATGCTGAACGAGGAGCAGCCGGTGGGCTTATTTACGTTTAATAGCCCGTTTAGGCCCGTCCGCCCCACTTTTCTTATCCTCCGCAGTTACCCTGTCGATATAATTGACGAGATTAACACCGTGCTCTATGGAGTCATCGAATTCGAAGCTGAGTTCGGGAGTGACCCTTATGTTCAGTCGGTGGGCCAGCTCGCGCCTCATGTACCCTGCTGCCGAGTTAAAGCCCTTCAGCACCTCGTCCCGATCAAGCGCGCCTCCCAGCGTACTAATGGATACACGGGCGTTCTTGAGATCATTAGAGATCTCCACTGCCGTTATGCTGATCAGGCCGTTGAGACGGGGGTCGTTGATATGCTTGCGCAGCAGGTCGCTGATTTCGATCTGGATTAAATGGTTTAGACGTTCTGTACGCCTGGTCATGACATTCTCCGTAGCAATATTTAGGACAGAGGATCAGATGATATCTGTGGAAACCGATCAGTCCACCTTTTCCTGGCGGACGAACTGAAGGATATCGCCGACCTCGAAATCGTTGAAGCTCTCAAGTTTTACGCCGCATTCCATGCCCGTCGTGACCTCTTTAACATCGTCCTTGAAGCGCCGCAGGCCGGAAACCTTGGATTCGGCAATAACTTTACCACCCCGTATGACCCTGACCAGCGAATCTCTGGTAGCCCTGCCCTCTTTTATCTGTGAGCCGGCAATCTTGCCTTTCTTGCCTGCCTCGAACACGGCCCGTACCTCCGCCTGGCCGGCCACTACATCGACATATTCCGGCTCAAGCAGGCCTGCAAGCGCCTTCTCGACGTCTTCAATAAGCTTGTAAATCACATTATACTGGCGGATACTGATCTTCTCCTGCTCGGCCATGCGTATGGCGCCAGTCTCAGGCTTGCTGTTGAACCCTATCACCACTGCCCGGGAGGCTGCTGCCAGCAGTATATCGGTCTCTGTGATGGAGCCTGTGCCTGTATGGATGACCTTGACCCTTGTCTTGTCGTTGCTCAGGTGCTCCAGCGAGTCTTTGATGGGCTCGATGCTGCCGTGCACGTCAGTCTTGAGGACAATGTTCAGCTCCTTTATCTCTCCTGCGCTGGCCTGCGCAGCTACCGACGTCAGGCTGACACCCCTGGCGGTGGTCGTGGTCAGCCCGGCGCTCCTGTTTTTCTCGATCAGGGCTTTGGCTTCCTTTTCGTCGCTCACGACCTGGAAGACCTGCCCGGCATCGGGCACGGAATTCATACCCAGAATCTCAACAGGTGTTGCCGGCTCGGCTTTACGTATGTTCCTGCCATCGTCATCGAACATAGCCTTGATCTTGCCGCTTACCGTGCCTACGACAAGGTTATCGCCTGTTTTGAGGATGCCCTTTTGCACCAGCAGCGTCGCTATCGGGCCGCGGTTTTTGTCGAGCTTGGCTTCAATCACTATGCCTTCCGCGGGACAGTCCACCTCGGCTTTAAGCTCCAGGATATCGGCGACCAGCAGAAGGTTTTCCAGTAGGTCATCGATGCCCTGCTTCTTCTTGGCCGAAACGGGGACGCAGATTACATCGCCGCCCCATTCCTCAATTACTACACCGAGGTCGGCCAGCTGCTGCTTTATGCGTTCGGGATTGGCATTGGGCTTATCGATTTTATTAAGGGCTATGACGATATTTACGCCCGCAGCCCGCGCATGGTCCAGCGCCTCGATGGTCTGGGGCATGACGCCATCGTCTGCGGCCACTACCAGGACGGCTATATCCGTGGCCCTGGCGCCCCGGGCACGCATGGCAGTGAAGGCTTCATGCCCGGGAGTGTCCAGAAAGGTAATCTTGCGCCCTTTCATTTCAACCTGGTAAGCGCCTATATGCTGGGTAATGGCGCCGGCCTCTCCGGCTGCCACATTGGTCTGACGGATGGCATCCAGTAGGCTTGTTTTACCGTGATCTACATGCCCCATAATGGTGATCACCGGCGAGCGTGTGTGCAACTTGGCGCTCAGCGAGGATGCCTTCTTGCTGCCTTGGGCGCTGACCAGCAGCTTCTTGGCGGTAAAACCGAAGTCGGCTACCAGTTTTGCAGCGACTTCGTAGTCGAGCGACTGGTTGATATTGGCCATGATGCCGTTGCGCATCAGCTGCTTGATTATCTCAATACCGCTTACGCCGATCTGGTCGGCGAGCTGCTTGACGGTAATTACCGGAGGTAATCCTATCTGCGGGGTACTGGCCGTGTTTTCGCCCGGCGCCTGGTCCTTTTTCATTAAGAGTCTACCTTCTCTGTCAGGCCTCTGCCGTATTCAAGCAGCAGAAGCCGGTTGTCTGCAGATAATTTTATACGCAATCCCTGCTCAATGCGATTGCCTTTCAAACCTTTCTCCCAGCATTCGCTCGAAAGGCAGAGATAAACGCCGCGCCCGGGTTTTTTCCCCCTGTTGTCGGTTTCAACAGCGTCACCTGAACGCACCAGGCGGATGAGCTCACGCTTCCCCGCCTTTCGCCTGCAGGCGATGCAGGTGCGCTCCGGAACATGTTTAACGCGCGCTTGCTGCGGCTTATGCTCAGCCTTCAAACTCTTCATCTTCGTAATATGTTTTCTTCTTGGCTTTAGTTTTCTTGGCTTTTATGCCGGCGTCCTTGCCCTCCTCCTTCTTGGTTGTTTCTTTCTTCCTCGATTTCCCATTCCTGCCGGCCATGATTTCCTCGGCAAAACGGATCTTGGAAGGCTGCTGAGATGCAGCTGCCTCAACTGGCATTAGAATGTCGATGCCCACTCCTTCCGGCTGCTCTTCACCCCCGGATGCGGCCACGGGGATTTCAGCTTCGGGCTCTTTTTCCTCTTCGGCGACCGGCTCCTCTGCGGCTCCTTCAATGGACATCGGGACGGCGGCTTCCGCCTTTTCTTCAGCCTGTTCGATAACTTCGGGCTCGGCCGCCTCCTCTTTGTGCGCCGCTTTTTCAGCTTCCAGTTCCGAGGCGCTCTTGATGTCGATGCGCCACCCTGTCAGCTTGGCAGCCAGGCGTACATTCTGACCCTCCTTGCCTATAGCCAGGGAGAGGTGCTTGTCCGGCACCTTGACCAGTGCCGTGGTCTCGGTAGGACTAAGCGTGACGTTCAATACCTGGGCCGGGCTGAGAGCGTTGGCAATAAAAACGCGGGGATCGTCGGACCACTGTACCACGTCGATCTTTTCGCCGTTCAGCTCATTGACGATGTTCTGTATTCGTATACCGCGCAGCCCGACGCAGCAGCCAACCGGGTCAATACCACTCTGACGGGAGAACACGGCTACCTTGCTGCGATAGCCGGCCTCTCTGGCCACGCCTTTGATCTCGACTGTGCCTGCAGCTATTTCGGGTATCTCAAGTATAAGCAGGTCCCTTAACAGGTTGCGGTGCGCCCGGGAAGCGATCACCTGGGGCCCCCTGGTAGTCCGCGCCACCTCTACTATGTAAAGCTTGAGTCGTTGACCCTGGCGGTAGCGCTCGGTGGGGGATTTCTCATTCTGCGGTATAACCGCCTCTGTCTTGCCGATATCGATGACGACGTGCTCGGGTGTAACACGCTGAACTGTGCCTGTTACGATCTCGCCCTCTTTACCCACGTACTCTTCATAGATAGCGCCCCTCTCTGCATCATGCAGCTTCTGCAGGATTACCTGCTTGGCGATCTGCGCCCGTATACGGCCGGCATTAGGGGGAGGCAGTTCGGTAACAACCGTGTCGCCGGCCTTGAGCGTCTTGTCTTTTTTCTTGGCCTCTTTAAGAGGGATTTCACGGTACGGGTCTTCAGGCGCTTCTGAAACCACCTTTTTCATGGTGAGCTTAACTTCACCTGAGACCGGGTGGATTTTTACAGCAATATCCTCGCCGTGTGTGAACGATTCTTTGCGATAGGCTGAAACCATGGCTGATTCCAGCGCAGTGAGAACTATCTCCTTGGGCAGGTTTTTCTCTGCCGCAAGCTGCATGAGGGCATTCATAAACTCGGTCTTTACCATCGTTGGCAAACTCCCTCAATATGCATTTTTTCTCAATAAAAAAGTGGGTGCAAGGACCCACTTTTCGGACAAGTATTGAATTCAATAGAAATAGTATCACATCTTTTATAGAAATGCAAACGCAGCCCGTACGGCGCACTGCCAGGCTGGCCATCCTTCTGGAGAGAAGACGGATTATACGATTAAGAGGGCGGCTGGAAAAGTTTGAATTTTTCCAGTGAGCGTTGCAGAGAGCGGTGCTTGATGGCATCCAGAATTACCTTGCCGTGCCAGTCGAATGTGATGTCCGGAGAGGTTAGCAGGGACTCGTGTATACCGTGGCGCAGTATAACCTGGAAGATATGCTCAACCTGTTTATCTGTCAGGCTCTGGTAAAACCGGTGCGCCCAGTAATCTATGGCGAGCTCATGTTTGAGTATTTTGTGCCAGCGTTTCTGGTAAAGGGCAAGGCGCTTGCCTGAAAGGTCATCGCCCTTGAGCGATTCATCGAGGGTTCGCACAGCCGTCTCTGCGCAGAGGAGGCCGAAATAAATACCCCCGCCCGTCGTGGGCTTGGCCTGACCGGCGGCATCTCCGACTATCAGTGTACGCTGGCTATAGGTCCTGGCCAGAGGCTTAAGAGGTATGGAACCGAAACTGATGCCTTGCGCGACGGGCAGTATTTTTCCCCGGGACTCCAGGTATTTCAAGAAACTCGCTATTGCCCGCCCTGGATTTCTGTTGCTCAACAGCCCGGCCTTGGCTTTGCCGGGTACCGTGGGCGCCAGCCAGGCAAAGAATCCCGGAGCCATGTGCTTTCCCGAATATACTTCCACCTCATCGGTATTCCTGCAGGTCACTTCTGCCTGGGCGCCGTGCGCAAACTCGCGTATGCTTCCCAGGCCGATCTGTTTTATCAGCCCGGGCGCCGTGCCGCACGCGATCACGCAGGCCCGGGCCGACAGCTCAAGCGGCCTCGAACCCTGCTCAGCCTTAATATGAACGCCGCGGTCGCCGCTGCGCAGGGAGGTTGCCGGGGTGGAGAAGAAGTATTCCACCCCCATTTGCGCGGCCTGTTCCGCCACAAGGCGGTCCAGCGACGGGCGGTCAAGTATGTAAGCCTGAGTGCCCTCACGTTCAATCCGGACGTGATTGCCCGCGGGCGAAAAAACAGTGGCCGACCTTGCCTCTCGCTGTATCGCGCTGCTTGAGCCCGGCAGCATATCCAGGCAGGCCCGGCTTATGATTCCGGTGCAGCTTGTTTTGTAGCCCGGCTCGGGATGTCTTTCCACAACCGCAACAGAGTGTCCCAGTCGGGCAAGCTCCCGGGCAGTATAGCTCCCCGTGATGCCGGCGCCGATCACAACAACGTCAAACATGGTTGAACCTATACATATTCGGAGGGAGGCGCCTGAGGCCCGTCTGAAAAACTGCTGATTAAAGCGGTTTCAATCCGCCGAACCTGCGCTGGCGCCTGCCATATTCGGTCAGCGCTTTCTCAAGCTCAGCGCGGTCGAAGTCAGGCCAGAGCACCGGTGTGAAATACAGCTCGGCATAGGCCGACTGCCAGATGAGGAAGTTGCTTATGCGCACCTCTCCGCCCGTCCTGATGAAAAGGTCCGGATCAGGCATGCCGGCAGTGTACAGGTAACTCGAGAGAAGGCTCTCGTCAAGGCTGTCCGGCTTGATCCTGCTGCGTATTATTTGCTGCGCAGCGTTGACTATTTCGCTCCTGCCCCCGTAATTGAAGGCGACACTGACCGTCAGGCCGGAGTTATTACGGGTCTTTTCGATTGCGGCCCTGGCTTTCCTCTGGATTTCCTGCGGCAGCCGGTCCTCTCTGCCCAGATGACGGATGCGGATATTCTGCTCGTGAGCTATCTGGACCGCACGGTCGAGGTTCTCGGAGAGGAGTTTGATTATGCCGTCGACCTCCGCCCTGGGCCTGCTCCAGTTTTCCGTGGAGAAGGCATAAAGGGTCAGGTAAGGGATACCGTATTCGGCAAATGTCTCAACAAAATCGCGCGCATGAAGCGCCCCGTGCTTGTGGCCGTACAAGCGCGGTTTATGCCTGCGGGAGGCCCACCTGCCGTTTCCATCCATGACGATGGCTACATGCTGCGGCAACCTGCGTTTCCCAGCAGGGAGGGTCAACGGGTTTGACCCCCGGCCCAATTCTCTTTTGCGGGTGCGCTTTCCGTCGTAGCAGGTTTCTTAATATACTGGAGATTGGGTTGCTGCAGCACCATCGTATCAGGTTCGAGGTCGTCGGCAAGGCAGACATGCGATCCCACGGTGGAGTTGGGGCCGACCTTGCGGCCGGGCAGGATGCCTGAATTTATACCTGTTTTGCAGTCATCTCCGATGATGGCTCCGAAATGATCCCTGCCGGTTTGTATCCTCTGGTCTTCGTATTTCACCGGTATATCGGCCTGGTCGAAGCGGAAATTGGCGGTGACGCTGCCTGCCCCGAATGAACAGCGGTTGCCGATAATGGAATCACCAATGTACGAGGAGTGAAACCAGCAATCATCGCCGGTATAAGAGTTTTTGATCTCGGTAGAGTAGCCGACCACGCAGTTTGCTCCAATATGGCTGTAATCCCTCACCAGCGCACCGTTGCCTATTATCGAATTTGGCCCGATGTAAACCGGTCCCCGCACGACGGCGTTCTCAAGTATACACACGTTTTTCCCTATTATCACTTTGCCGTCCAGGGTTGCCCTGTCTGATATTTTGAGCGAGGGGTCGATCTTTCCTTCAGCCGAATCAAGGAAGTACCTGACGATGTCAAAGATATGCCAGGGGTATTTAATGGGAGCCCAGAAACCGTTGTACTGCACTACTTTTATTTTATAGGCATGCCTGACCATACCGTCCATGGCACACTCGTAGACATCATCACGCGTGGTTTTGACGATGTCTATATATTCAAAAAGCTTGTGAATATCGGTGTGAAGGTGCAGGAGAATATTGACGAGATTGCCTGGCTCGGTTCCGGGCTCGGGCTTTTCCACAATCTGTGTAAGCTCGTTATCTCCGTTCACCGCCAGGTAACCCCCGGGGAAGTACCGGCTTACCTCGTATCCGATGATATAGGAGGTGGCCTTCCGGCTGCGGTAGGCATCCAGCAGTGCACGGTAAGCGGCTCCGTCGAACACGTCGTTGGGGTTGACGACGATTATCTCGCTGTCAAGGATATCGGCTGCCGATTTAAGGGCGTCGGCGATGCCAAGCGGCTGTGCCTGCACAACAAATTCAAATTTTGCCCCGCTGAGTGACGCAGCGATATGTTTTATATGTTGGATATTATTCTGATTACCAACCAGTACGAAGTCATGCAACCCGGCTCTGCGGGCCAGTTCCACCTGGTGCTCCAGCAATGGTTTCCCCATAAAATCGAGCAGGAACTTGTCCTCCGTAATGGGGAACATCCTTTTGCCCACTCCTCCGCAGAGAAAGACAACTTTCATCAAGCTGATCCCCTGGCTGCATCTTTGAGTACAGAGAGCCCCATATTGAGAAGGCTGCGCGCGTGCTGCTCGCTGTTGCCTTCAGCCAGTATGCGAATTGCGGGCTCGGTGCCGCTGGCGCGTATCAGTAGCCAACCCTCCGCGAATTCAAAGCGCAGGCCGTCCAGATCATTTAATGAGGTTGCGCTGAGTTTATCCGACTTCTGCCTGACCTTTTCCATGACCTCGGCCTTTTTTTCATTTGTGCAGGCAATCTTTTCTTTCAGGAAGAACAGCGGCGGCAGTGTAGACAAAAAAGCGCGTATGTCGCCGACATGCTTTATAGAGCGAAGCAGGGTTAATGCGGCGAAGATGCTTTCAGGGTAGTAGCCGGCCTGCGGCAATATATAGACGCCGACAGATTCGACACCCAGCGCGGCGTTGTTATCCTGAGCCAGATGTGCCGCAAATACATCGCCCACTTTGCCCCTGATAACCTTGCCTCCCAGGTCTTTAATGGCCAGGTCCAGCAGCATGCCGCTCTCCAATGTGGTAGCGATAATCTGCTTTCCCGAGGATTTGATGGCAGCCCTGGCAATAAAGGCGATCATCTCGTTAAAGCCCAGAAATCCCGTCTGATCGCAGAAAACCACGCGATCGGCATCGCCGTCAAAGCAGACGGCGAGGTCTGCGTTCTTCTGCCTCAGGAATTTGATAGTTCCCTGCAGGGTATCTTCTTTTGGCTCGGGGCTGCGCCCGGGGAAGCGGCCGTCCGGCGTATCGTTGATCGTGAGTACTGTAAATCCCAGTTGTTTAAAAATATCGCCGGCCAGTCCTGCCGCGGCGCCGTTGCCCGGGTCTATCAGAATCTTCAGATCGAGGTTGAGATCCCAACCGCCGACAAGGGACTTAATGAATTCAATGTACCGGTCTTTCATGTGGGGAAAATGCGTTACCGCCCCGGCCCGGCCGGTCCTGAAAGAGCCGCTGTAATAAACTTTTTCGACCTCTTCTTCCTGGGACGGCCCGTAGCCGAGGGCGTCATGATTGAAAAGCTTAATGCCGTTGAACTCCGGCGGATTATGCGATGCCGTGATCATGACCCCGGCATCGAAATTCATCTCGCGCGTGAGCAGGGCCAGGGCCGGCGTGGGGATTATGCCCGCCTGGGCCACGTTGACGCCCGCTCCTAATAATCCTTCCGTCACAGCAGCCCGGATCATCTCCCGGCTGAGGCGGGTATCCATGCCCAGGCAGACCGTTGCGCCTGCAGGGAGCAGTGTGCCCAGCGCACTGCCCACGTTTTTGCATAGCTCGGGAGTAAGGTCCTGGTTGACCACACCCCTGATTCCGCTGGTGCCGAAGAGCCCCATATTCATGTCCCCCCCGGTTGCAGTTGATTGATATCGGTACATGATGGTAATGCCTCTGCCTGCGGATGTCAATCAGGATGTATGCGTAAATGCGCTGCGTCGATACAACAGCCTGAACACGCCCGTATTTGAAGCGAGGCATTAATTTATGGATGCGGACATGTAAATATCTTGACGTATATTGTATAATGCATAAATGTGGTCGGATGCAGGGGTTCAGCTTTATCGGGGCCATATTCGAAACAACGTTATTCCATTAGTTTGGTAAGCTATTAACGTTGGTAATGGCAATCTGAAAAAAAGGGAAGGAGGTGCCAGCTTTTAGATATTAGCAGTTAATGCACACCTGATATAGTCCGCGGGGACTATATATTTCCGCCGGTTCAGGTCTCAGGGAATTATTATTCAAAGGAGGTTAGTGGATGAAACGGTTTTTCCTCATTTC